>DATEMG010000078.1:0-5563 GCA_035275805.1 Blastocatellia bacterium | reverse complement strand
ACATCTCCGCGCCGGTGGCTGTGTGAGGCGCCGGGAGCGCGGCGAGGACTCGCAGCTTGCTTTCTTTAAACGAAAAGCGGCGGGGACTCATACGCTCCGCGTTTTGCTCAAGATATATGTAAAACAGCGCTTGTCCGCTGGATTTCCAACATTGATTGGGCTCGCCCAAGACTGGCGAGGCGGAAAACATCGGAATAGAATGGCAATGTCTTTGACCTGAAATCAATTACACCACTCTGGAAGAGGTAAGTTATGACAGCTGTCGCCGCCGCCGCTTTGCTCAACCTGCTGGGGTATATCACCGGGCTGTCGCTTTACACGATGCTGTTGGTGATGCTCCTGAAGGCGCCGCGCGCGGCTTCGGCGCTGGGGGCGGATTCCGATAAAACCGACCGTCTGCCGCATCTCACTGCGCTACTAGGGTTGGCCTGGAATCTGGGCGCGCTGCTGGATCTCGGGTTACACAATTTCGGCGGATGGCGTTCATCGGCGCTGGTCGGGGCGGCGGCCTTCATCGCGCTCGGATTTCTTCCGGCGGTAGTCGTGCATTCGGTGTTGCGGTCGGGCGACGCGTGGGGGCGTCCAATGGCGATGGGAATGCTGATCGCCGCTTACAGTTTCAGCGCCGCCGCGTCGGCGCTGCATCTTCATCAAGCCATCCTGCGACAATCGACGCCGTCCCACTGGGCTTTACACATTCTGACGGCGGGTTTCTCGGCGCTGATCATCGCGCTCTTGGCCGCGACGCGTGGGCGTCCCGGATGGGGCGGAGCCGGTTGGGTGGTGGCCTTGGCTGTCTTTGCCGTCTCTGCCGTGCATCTGAGCCATCACGAGGGCCGGGAGTATCCGTGGTGGGTGGAATTGGCCGGACACCATGCCTCGCTGCCGCTGGCGCTGGTAATCCTCTATCAGGACTATCGCTTCGCGCTGGCCGACATTTTTCTGAAGCGCGCCCTGTCGCTCGTGCTCCTGGTGGGGATGGCGTTCGGACTGTACCTGAACGTAGCCGCGCCGATGATGCTCGACCAACGTAATGATCACACGGTCGCGGTCGGGTTGCTGTTGGGGCTGTGGGTCTTGACGGCGCTCGCTTATCCCTGGCTCCGAAGCGGAGTGACCTGGTTTGTCGATGTTGTGGTGTTGCGCCGGACCAATTACGAAGCGCTGCGGGCGAAGATCGCACAAAGAATCGCCCTGCTCGAAGCGCCCGATCAGGTTCTGGATGAGACCTGCGTCCGTCTCGCAGAGGCGTTGACGGCGCGCGAAGTAACCTGGGCCGCAGCGAATCATTTGAACGACAGGGCGAACGACAATGGGCGCAGATCGCCGCTGCTGCCGCAATTGCTGCTTCCGCCCAATCAATCCAGACCGTCACTGCTATTGAAAGAGTCGGCCCAGCGCGAGACGACCATCCTCGCGCCGACGGCCGAACCGCCGCAGTACTATCTGACAATCGGCGAGATGGCCGGGGGGCGTCGTCTGATGTCGGACGACGTGGCTTTCCTGGAAGCGGTGGCGGTGATGGTGGCGAGGCGCATTGACGCCGCGCGCGTCATCCACGAACGCTGCGCGCGCGACCTGCGCGAACAGGAAACTACAAAGCTGGCGACCGAGGCCGAGTTGCGGGCTTTGCGCGCGCAGGTCAATCCGCATTTCCTTTTCAACTCTCTGACAACCGTAGGCTATTTGATTCAAACGGCGCCGGAACGCGCGTTCGAGACGCTGATGCGGCTCACCAGCCTGTTGCGCGGCGTGCTCCGTCGCAGCGATGGCGAATTCGCCACGCTCGGCGAAGAGATCGAACTAATCGAATCTTACCTGGAGATCGAGCGGGCGCGGTTCGAAGACCGGTTGCGCGTAACGATTGACGCGCCGCGCGAGACGCGGAGTCATCGCATCCCCGCGCTGCTCGTCCAACCCCTGGTCGAGAACGCGATCAAACACGGCGTCTCCCCGTCGCGAACCGGCGGAGATGTCGTGATTTCGGCGCGGATCGCGTCCGGCGCCGGCGACGCTACGCCGGGCGGCGACACGCTTCGAATCACAGTGCGCGACTCGGGGCTCGGCGCAAACGAGGAGACCCTCGTCGCGGGACGCAATCGCGGCGTGGGGTTGTCGAACGTCGAACGCCGCCTCAAAGCTCACTACGGCGATAAGGCTTCGTTCAGCATACGCACCGCCCCCGGCTCTGGCACGACGGTTGAATTGAGCTTACCGGTAAAATAGGACTTATAGGACTTATAAGTCCTATAAGTCCTAATTGATAACAATTATGAACGAATCACTGCGCGTTGTAATAGCCGACGATGAGCGCCCCGCGCGTTCGTTCCTCGCCGCGATGCTGCGCGGCTTTGAAGATGTGACGCTGGTCGGCGAGGCCGAAAACGGCGCGGAAGCGGTCGAAGTGATCGAGCGCACGAAGCCCGACCTGGCGCTCCTCGACTTGCAAATGCCCGAAGTCGATGGACTCGGGGTGGCGCGGTTGCTCAAGAAGAACTTCATGCCGCTCATCGCCTTCGTCACGGCTTACGACGAATACGCCGTTCGCGCGTTTGAACTCAACGCGGTCGATTACCTGCTCAAACCCGTCGAACGTTCGCGGCTTCGCGAAACCATCAATCGCGCGCAGGAGCTTCTGGATCGCTCCGAATCGCTCGAAGAAGCCGCCGCGCGGTTGGCCGCCGCCGCCGAAGATTACCAGGCCGCCGCTCGCCTGCCGGCCCTCGAACGCATTCCGGCGCGCCATCAGGACGAGATCGTCATCCTCCCGGTCAAAGAGGTCGCCTCGATCGTCGCCGACGGGGAATTACTTCATTTGACGACAGCTGGGAACGAGACATACACGATATCTTATCGACTTAAGGACCTGGAGGCCCGTCTCAACCCGTCGCATTTCGTCCGGCTCGGTCGCGGCACGCTGGCCAACGTCGAAATGATTCGCCGCGTCAGCCCGATGCCTGGCGGAACCTACATCGTCACACTCAGCAACGGCCAACAGCTTAACGTTAGCCGATCTCAGGGGCGAATCCTGCGCGAGCATTTGCTGAAGTTGTAAAATCCCTCCACCCCTTCAACGACCATTCATTGCCTGAATACGACTGTCCGCCTGGCCTGACCGACAGCTCGTTATATTTCGAATGCGCGCCGAACGGCGCGCCTTTATAAATATCCCGATCGATAATTAAAACCCCGAGCAATATTCCCGATAGCCCATTTATCATTAATGAATGGGGCCAGCGCTCAGGCTGTTTGACTCCAGCGGCCTGAGCGCCGGATTCCATGCAGGAGGATTTAATGCCGTCCTTGAATCATTTCTTTATCGTCTTGCTGGCGGGCCTGCTATGCGGCCTGTCGGCGAGCGGACTGGCTCAATCGCTAGGCAACGCGGGAACGGTCAGCGGCGTAGTATCGGACCCCGATGGCGCCGTGATCGCAGGCGCGACGGTCGTCATTCAAAGTCGGGTCACAGGGTACCGGCGCTCAACGACCACGGACGCGGCGGGGTCGTTCCGCTTCTCCGGCGTTCCGCAGAATAATTATCAATTGACCGTTTCGGCTAATGGGTTCAGTTCACTCTCGCAGAGTCTTTCTGTGCGAACCTCAGTGCCGATCAGCCTGGACATCCCACTCAGAGTCGGGGACGTCAGTAACGAGATGACAGTTGAAAGCTCCGCCGCCAACGTCGAGAACATCCCGATGACGCACACCGACGTTGACCACTCGCTGATCACCCGGTTGCCAGTCAGGTCGCCAGGATCGGGCTTGAGCGACGTGGTGACTTTCGCCGCGCCAGGCGTGGTCGCCGACTCGAACGGCTTCTTCCACTCGCTCGGCGACCACGCGCAGTCCTCGATTGCGCTCGACAATCAGCCGATCTCCGACCAGTCGAGCAAGGCCTTCTCAACGCAACCGCCGCTCAACGCGATCCAGTCGCTGGAAGTGATTACCGGCGCGACGCCGGCCGAGTACGGCGATAAGACCAGCCTCGTAATCAACGCCATCACACGCTCCGGCCTGGGCCAGAAGAAACCGACCGGCAGCATGCTGACGCGATACGGCTCTTTCGGCGGCGCCGCCGCCGAATCCACTTTTGGTTACGGCGGGACGAAGGTCGGTAATTTCACATCCTTCAACTTCGAGCGCTCTGGCCGCTTCCTCGACGCCCCCGAATTCGAGCCGCTGCACGACGCGGGCAAATCGTCGAGCCTCTTCAATCGCCTCGACTACAGCCCGACGCCCAAAGACGCGCTGCATCTGAATCTTTTGCTCGCTCGCAATTTCTTCCAGATTCCGAACACCTACGACCAACAGGCCCTGGGCCAGGACCAGCGGCAACTCGTGCGCTCGCTCAACGTCGCCCCGGGCTACGTACGTGTCTTCGGCCCGTCAACCACGCTGGCGGTCAACCCGTACTACAGGCTCGATCAGGTCTGGTACTTTCCGAGCGCCGACCCGTTCTCCGATCAAACAACTTCCCTAAGTCAGCAGCGGCGGTTGACAAACGCGGGGCTGCGCGCCGACGCCGCATACACCAAAGGGAAGCACAACGCCAAATTCGGCGCGCAATTCTCACACACGTTTCTGACCGAGGCTTTCCAATTCGGCGTTACCGACCCGGATTTCAACGACCCGGCGAGCGACGCGTTCCTGCCCGGCCTGGCGCCGTTCGACCTGACGCGCGGCGGCCGCATGTTCGTTTTCAACGGCCACACCGACATCAAACAGGCGGCGGTCTACGCGCAGGACGCAATCACCCTGGGCGCGCTCGCGCTCAGCGCGGGGCTGCGCTTCGACAACTACGCCGGAATAAGCAAAGACCATTTATGGCAGCCGCGCCTCGGCGTTTCATATAATCTCAAACCTACCAACACCGTCTTGCGCGCCTCTTACACTCGCAGCCTGGAGACGCCTTACAACGAGAACTTGATCTTCTCGAGCGCGACCGGCGAGGGAGGCCTGGCCGGCGTCCTGGGCGACGCCACGGCCCAACCGCTCAAACCCGGGCGCCGTCATCAATTCAACATCGGAGTTCAACAGGGCGTCGGGCGTCACATCGTGATCGACGCCGACTACTTCTGGAAGCGCACTCGCAACTCCTACGACTTCAGCGTGATCCTGAATACGCCGATCACCTTTCCGATCTCGTGGCGTTTGGCGAAGATCGACGGCGTCTCGGCGCGCGTCAACCTGTCCGACTACAAAGGTCTCTCGGCCTTCTTCGCCGTCGGGCACACGCGGGCCCGCTTTTTTCCTCCCGGGAGCGGCGGACTCTTCTTCAACTCCGATTTGCCGGAAGGCGTCTTTCGCATTGATCACGACCAGGCGTTTCAGCAAACGACTCAGGTACAGTATCAATTTCATCAACTCGCAAAGATCCAGCCTTACATCTCCTTCAGTTGGCGCTATGACAGCGGTCTAGTCGCGGGCTCGGTGCCCAACTTTGCGACCGCGCTCACGCTGACGCCCGGTCAGCAGGCGCAAATCGGCTTGTTTTGCGGCGGCGCTATCGCCACGCCGGCGAGAGGGCTGACCGCCTGCGCGGACGCGAACCGCGGCGCCACGC
>DATEMG010000077.1:0-5014 GCA_035275805.1 Blastocatellia bacterium | reverse complement strand
GCGGCAGGTTCAGACACAAGCCCGTGCGCTTGCGGTCTTCGGTCAACAGGCTCAAGCCGCGCGCGACCGAGCGGTTCGGGCGCCCGGCTGTAGACGTAATTTTTTCGGAGCCGAATTCGATCCCGCCACTTTCCGCCGGTTGCGCGCCGAAGATCGCTTCGACCAACTCGGTTCGGCCCGCCCCGGCTAGCCCCGCGACGCCGACGACCTCGCCCGCGCGCGCTTCAAAACTGACATTCTCGAACTTCGGCGCGCGGGTCAGCCCTGTCACTCGCAATTTGACCTCGCCGACGCTGCGCCTTCGCGGCGGAAATATCTCTTTCAATTCGCGCCCGGCCATGTGCCGGATCATTTCGTCAGTAGTAATCTCGCCCCACGGCCCAGTGTAGACGGCCCGCCCGTCACGCAGTACCGTCAACCGGTCTGCGATCTCCGGCAGTTCTTCAAGACGGTGCGAAATATAGATGACGGCCAGGCCGCGCGATTTCAGGTCGCGAATCAGACGAAACAACACGACGACTTCCTGATTGGTGAGCGACGAGGTCGGCTCGTCCATCACGATCACGCGCCTGGCCTCGACGATTGCGCGGGTGATTTCGACCAGTTGGCGATCGGCCGCGCTCAGCCGCCCCACGCGCGACCGCGGGTCGATCTCGAAACCGAAATCGTCGAGCATCGAGCGGGCGCGCCGCTGCAATTCGCTGTTGTTGATGAGGCCGATCGGCGCCAGCTTCATAGGCTCTCGCCCGAGGAAGATGTTTTCGGCCACGGTCAGATGCGGCGCCAGCGACAGTTCCTGGTAGATCATCGCAACGCCTTGGGTGAGCGCGTCCGCCGGGCGAGCGAAAACTCGCGTCTCGCCGTCAATCAAAATCTCACCTGCGTCCGGCTGATGGACCCCGGCCAGAATCTTCATCAGCGTTGATTTGCCGGCGCCGTTCTCGCCCACCAGCGCGTGGACCTCGCCCGCGCTCGCAGCCAGACTTACGCCGGCGAGCACGACATTGCCGGCGAATGATTTTGTGATGCCGCGCATTTCGAGCGCGGGCGCCTGACTTGTCATAACAAAAGACGTCCACAAAGTCACACGAAGTTTCACGAATACGGGCTCGGGTCATTGGTGAAGCTACGTGTGAGTTTGTGGACGGTTTCTACTTGATCAACTCCTGTATTTTCGGCGTGTCCACGTTCTCTTTGGTCAACAGCTCCACGCCCGTGTCGATGCGGCGTTCGGGTTGTTTGCCGCCGACCTTGTCGACGATGGTCTTGACGCCCTCGTAACCCATCTTAAAGGGGTTTTGGAGCACGAGCGAATCAATCGCGCCTTCGCGGACGTTCTGGACCAGGTCGGCGGTGGCGTCGAAGCCGACGAGCGTAACTTTGCCGGCGAGGTTGCGCTGGCGTATGGCGCGCACCGCGCCGACTGTAGACGATTCGTTCGACGCGAAGAGGCCGCTCAGATCGGAATGCGAGGTGAGCACGTCTTCAGCGACCGCCAATGATTTCGCCGCGTTGGCCTCGCCGTAAAAGATGATCGGGACGAGCCTGATTCCGGGGAACTCTTTCTGTATTGTTTCGCGGAAGCCTTCCTCTCGCTCGTCGGTCGAGACCGAGCCTTTCTTGACGCCGAGGATGGCGACTTTGCCGGCGCCTCCGAGTTTCTCGCCCATCCGCTTCGCCGCGACGACGCCGCCCTGGCGGTTGTCGGTCGAGACGTATGATAGATAATTCTGCGTCGAGATGCCCGAATCGAAGATTGTCACCGGGATGCCGGCGGCTTGCGCGCGTTCGACCATCGGCACGAGCGAATCGCCGTGCGACGGGGCGAGCACGATGCCGTCAACGCGCTGGTTGATCATGTCCTCGACGATGTTGATCTGGCCCGAATAGTCGGTCTCCTGAGCGGCGCCTTTCCAGACGATCTTTACGTTGAGTTCTTTGCCCGCCGCGTCCGCGCCCGCTTTGACCGTCTGCCAGAACGAGTGCGAGACGCCTTTGGGGATCACGGCGATGGTTTTTTGCGACGGCTTCGCGCCCCCGGCGCCTCCACATGAGGCTACGAAGAGCGCAAGAGCGATGAGGATGATGAGTTTCGATTTGTTCATAGCCGGTTGACTTAGCGAGAAAGAGATCCAGCCACGAATGAACACGAATATTCACGAATGTGTCAAGAGAATGAAAAACGAATGGATTGCCAGGATCAAGAAAGAAATTCGTGTTCATTCGTGTTCATTCGTGGCTCGGTTTCTTGAGTTCTAGAGCACTACGACTCCTTTTATGTAATCGGCGCCGAGGCGGTCATTGGAGAACGCCTGCGGGACGGCTTCGAGCGACCGGTAGCGGTGCGTGATAAATTTCGAGACGTTGATCTTTCCTTCGCCGATCAGTTCGAGCGATTTGCGGTAGACGCTGGAGCGCCCGTCGGCGTCGAAGCCTCCTGAGGCGCCGGTCGGCGTCACCATTGTCAATTCGATGAATTGAATGTTGTTGAGAACGCCGAGATCGACGCCGTGATGACCGTGCCCGTAGAGCAGCATGGTCGCCTGCTTTCGCACGAGCCTCGGAATCTGTTTGAATAACTGCGCGACGCCGGCCGCCTCGATCAGCAATTGGATCCGCTCGCCCTTCGTCAACTCCTCGACCGCTTCGATCAAGTCCTCCGACGTCGGATCGACCACCGTGGCGCCGTAATCGGAGGCGAGCCGGCGGCGGATGGCGCTCGGCTCGGAGACGATCAAGAGCCCGTCGTACCCGATGACATTTCGCAGGTATTGCGTGAAGAGCAGTCCGGCGGGGCCTGCGCCGCATATCAACACCGAGCGGATCGGGCGTTCGCCGCCGAAGGCGTAACGGGCGGAAGCGCGCATCGTCATCTCACAGGAGTGTGTGACGCAGGCCAGCGGTTCGGTCAGAGCGGCCTCTTCCGGCGAGAGGTCGCTCTCGATCTTGACGGCGTTGATCGCCGGAACGGCCACGAAATCGGCGAGCGCTCCCGGCAACCCGGTGATGCCGTGCTCTTTGTACTGCGCGCACTGATGGGCGCTGCCCGTCGCGCAATATTCGCATAATTCGACCTCGTCCCGGCTCAGGCAATTGATTCCCTGGTCTATGACAACGCGGTCTCCGGGCTTCAGGTCTTTTACCTCGGCGCCGGCTTCGATGACCACGCCGCAGAACTCATGCCCCAGAATTTGTGGGCGCTGTTCAAGCGGGATCAGCCGCCCCGAGTCGTCAGTGTTGTAATTGGCATGGCCCTGGTAGATGTGAAAATCGGTGCCGCACAGCCCGACCGCCCCCGACCTGATCAGAATCTGGCGCGGGCCGACCTCCGGCGAGGCGATCTCACACAATTCCATTTTTTCAGGGGCGCAAAGCGCCAACGCGCGCATCACTTGATTGCGGATTGGGACTCTGGGATTGCGGATTGTCTCTTGATTTGTCGTATTGCTGCTCATTGATCTAAATCGTTTGTGTCCAATCTCCCGGCGCGGCGCAGGAACGCGAACCGTTCGATCGTCTCTTTCATTCCTTGTGACAGTGGAGTGTGCGGGATATCGCCGAGCGCGCGGACAATCGCCGAGTCGTCCAGTTCGGGAGGCAGCGCCAGCGGCGTCGGGTCGAAGGTGATCCGCCCCTCGGCTTCCGGAATCAGTTTCTCGATCTCTTCGACCACGGCCGCCATCTCGACGGACTCGCCGTGTGAATTGAAGACATGCGATCCTTCCAGGTCGGCCGAAGCCGCTCGGATGAACGCGTCGGCGCAATCGGCCACGTAGAGGAAATCCGTCTTGCCGCCGAAGCGAATATGAAATGCGCGCCTGACGACGGCGGCCTTCATCGCCTTGGTCGGATCGGAGGTCACGCCGGTGTCGCGCCCGACGCCATAAACTGTAAGCGGGCGGAGCCCCACGCTGTTAACGCCGTTCTCGAGAAAGTAGACTCGCGCGTTGTCCTCGTTGCACCGTTTGAACGCGCCGTAATGCGTGTTCATGCCGCCGGCCAGGTCTTCCGGCGCAGGGCCGTCGCTTTTGCCGAAGACAGCGGCGGAACTGGCGTAGGCGAGCCTTTTGACCCGCCCGCCGGAGTTCTTCGCGGCCTCGAAGACGTTGATTGTTCCGATGACGTTGACCGTCGCCCCCAGGCGCGGGTTGGCGCGGCAGGTCGGGACCTGCAGCCCGGCCAGGTGGATGACGTTGGTGATCTCGCGCTCCTCGACGACTCGCGAAACGTCTTCGGCGTCAGTGATGTCTCCGGCGACGAAGGCGGCCCGTTCGATTTCGTCTTCATCCATAATCAGGCGGAGCCGATGGGGGTCGGGACTTTTATCGAAGATGACCACTTTGAAATTTGATGCGAGCAGCCGCTTAATCACCCACGCGCCGATGAAACCGTGCGCGCCGGTCACCAGATAGATCGGTCGAGACATTGAAATTTCGCCTTTAAATGAAAAATGCGATTTAAGGGATGCGCATCATATCACGCGACCCTGGAATGCGAAATACGAGACGTCGCCTTTTTGCGAGCCGTTACCGATACCGGAGCGTTGAGTGTTCGGCGTGGGTTGCGGTACTCTAGCGCCAACCCTGAGTAAAGGAAAATATAACCCTGCCCGCTCCGGCGCCGGTAAAAACAAATAGGCGATGTGGCGGGAGTAATGAGGCGCCTTGCGAGTTGTTTATTCGCGCCAGTGGCGCTGGCGCCAAGGCGTGAGTAAACAGCTCGAGTTGGACTTGTGCGCCGCAAAACTGTTACCCATTCGCTTATGGCGGTTAGCAAATGCGTGTACGATGCGGGGCGATTTGTTTAATCGCCCTGTTTGTGGTTTTGTCTGATCGGGGAAAGGGCGCGAGTAAACAACTCGCGCCGCCGCTCCGCTATACGCATGCGCTGACTGCTCTAACATGTTGGAGAGATAAATGCAGCTCAACAAAATTGCCTTATTAATGATCCTACTAAGCGCGGCGCTGTGCGGGTGCGGCTCCGAGACGGCCTCGAACGCGCCCAAAGACTCCTC
>DATEMG010000076.1:0-13933 GCA_035275805.1 Blastocatellia bacterium | reverse complement strand
CGGTAGCGAGCGGGCTTCACGCTCCGGACCCGCTCGCTACCGCTCGCGGTACTGATCCAGTCAGCCTTCCTGTACATGCGTGCAATCCGCCTTAGTTTTGAAGCCTGCGTATAAATCAGATTAAAGGAAAGGAGTTCACTATGCCAGATCGTAAGAAAGCGAAGATAGAACAGGATGCAAATCGGGTTGTGAGCTGGCTGGCTGACAACCGCGCCGAATTTGAAGAGCAAGGTATAAATGAAGATTCGTTGGCCGGCTCTGTTGAAGTAGGCGGAATAGATCAGTTCCGGGCGGCCATAGACCGTCTCGAAAACAGGGAAGTTGTGGTGAGAAGGCCGGTGGCTCTGACAAGCCCGCCGCGGTTTCTGCTGACGCCTGGGCGAGTATGGCCATCGGTTCGTGATAGGCTGACCGGCGCGCAATCGGTATGATTTTCAAACCAGGAAGACTTCACTGTTCATAGTTCATCGTTGATTATTTATTTGTCATCGCCGGAGCCAGGCCATTCCACAATGACAAATAAACAGTCAACGATGAACTATGTTCTGATTCAGCCACAATAGCTTTCGGCGGCGTGTTTACATTCTTCTTTTGCGCCGGCCAGGCCGAGGAATTCCTTGCTCAGCCACTCGAAGTCCTGCGCCGCGCCGCAGGAGTTATCGTACTCGATTACGGCGACTCCCCGGGCCGCGGCTTCAATAATCCTAGTGCTGGTTCGGATGTGCGAATTGAAGAGGTCGTCGCCGAAAAGGCGTCGTATCTCCTGTATGAATTCACGGTCGAAGCGCCGGCGCTCGTCATAGTTGTTGAGCACGACCTTGATTGACGGCATCGGCTTGACGAGCCGCTTTTGAATCCCCGCCATCCAGTCAAGCACTGCGATCATTCCCTTCAGCCCGTATACCCCGCAGGAGACGACCAGGATGACCTGATCGGCGGCGTCTACGCCGACCTGAGTCGACCGACACAGCCCGGCCGGGGTGTCAACGATGGCGTAGTCGTAGCGCCTCAACGCCGAGCCAAGTTGCATTCTCAATAAGTTCGGCGCCAGCGGCAGCCGGTCTACGGCTTCACGCAGATCTTTCTGAAACTTATTGTGAATGAGGTCAATATTGGGCCGTACCCTGTTGATGTATTCGTCTATTTCAACCTTGGGGACGACGAGCAGGCGGTCGGCGGTTTTCGGATTATTTATCTGATCGTGGACCAACCCATGACCCAGATTGCCCTGCGGATCGAGGTCGATGCACAGTACGCGTTTGTTGTGGCGCAACCCGAAACAAACGGCGAGATTTTGAGCAATAGTCGTCTTACCGGTGCCACCCTTCTGATTGACGAAGGCGATGACCCGGGCAGGCTCTTCCTTAATTAACGGAGCGACGTAAACTTCACGCTCGAGCCGCTCCGTGCCAAACGGGACACAAATATGATCTGGCATAACTTCGGCTCGCTTGTTTGTCTACGGGGAGGAGAATCCAGGCAGATGCTTCAGAACTACTATCCTAGCAAGCTATCCTAGGAGGATGGATTGTAAGTATAGACTTAGCCGTCGACGATTTCAACAACGTTAATGATCATGCTTCTTTCTTCCTCCCCTCCTTCGTTTCAGTTTCGACCTCGGACCACTCGTATTTCTCCCTCTCCCTTCCCTCATTCCCTAATCCATTACCAAGCAGCCGCGCGCCGAAAACGAAGAGCATGAGAACCAGCGCCGGGGAAAACTCCGCCAGTGGGTGGCCGCGCTTGAAGATCTTTCCGTCCAAGTCAGCCAGCAGTTTGCCCCAACTGGCCTCGGGCTCCTGCAGGCCGGCGCCCAGGAACGAGAGCGCGGTCTCGGCGAGCAGGAAGTCGGGGAGAAGGATAAGCGTTTGCGCGGCGAGAGACATCGCCGCGCCCGGCAGTATGTGGCGAACGATGACGCGGGCCGGCGAACAGCCCAGACTCACGGCGGCCATCACGTATTCGCGCTGGCGCAGTTCTCGAGTTAAGCCGCGCGCGAGTCGCGCCATATCGGCCCAGCCCAGCATGAGGAAAAGGATCAACAGCAACTTGATCGCGTCGGCGGGCGAGAGACCTGGGGGAAAGGTGGCGCGCACGGCGAGGATCAACACCAGGGTCGGGAGAGCCTTTATCACGTCCGCCGCGCGCATCAACACCGCGTCCGTCCACCCTCCAACATAACCAGCCACGCCACCGATCAGAACGCCGAGCGCGCTCGCCAGTAGAGCGCCGAGCGGCCCTATAAACAGCGAATAGCGAGTTGCCATGAGCAGGCGAGAGAAACGGTCTCGCCCGAATATGTCCGCGCCGAGCAAGTAGACGCGCGGGGCCTCGACGCCGGCCTCAGCGCGCGTTCCGAACAGATGCAGATCGGTCGGGAAAAGCCAGAGAAATTCGTACGAGTAGCCGCGGGCGAAGAGTTCGAGCGGATAAGCGCGATCCGTTATCTCCTCGTAACGCTGCGTCGCTGGATCGAGCAATTGACGCGCATAGACGAAGGGCCTCGCATGCCATCGGCCTTCCGCGTCGCGGAAATGGATTGTGGTCGGCGGCGCAAGCGGCTCTCTGCGCGATAACGAGCTATAGTCATAAGGCGCGAGCAGGTCGGCGAAAACAGCGATCAGGCAAAAGAACATAACGAGGCCCGCCCCGGTCAAAAGCGCGCCACGGCCACGCAGCCAATTGCGGATTGCGGATTGCGGATCATTCGATTGCGGATTGCGGATTGCGGATTGCGGATTTCCGGTCTCGGGCAATTCCGTTCTTGTCTGTGTGAACGCTTCTCTTATTTTCGCTTCTTGATTGATCATCGCATCAATCCGCAATCTGCAATCCGCAATCCGCAATCCGCAATCCACAATCAAGTGTTTCGCAGCCGTGGGTTATTAAGACGCTGCAGGATGTCCGCTGCGAGATTGCCCGTCATGACCGCGGCAGCGGCAACCAGCGTCACCCCCAGCAGCAGCGGAATGTCACGCGTATTGACGGCCGAGACTGTCAGTTGACCCAATCCCGGCCAGCCCATCACCGTCTCGACTACCACCGAGCCGCTCATGACGCTACCGAGCGAGATACCGAAGATCGTAATCAGCGGCCCGGCAGCCGGCCGTAGCGCGTGGCGCAGCAAAACCATCCATTCCGGCGCCCCGCGTGCCCGCGCCACGCGAACGAACTCTTCGTCGAGCGCCTCCCTGATGGCGACGCGCGTTTGCGCGAGAAAAATCGCGAGGAGAGGAACTGAGAGGATGATCGCGGGCGGGATGACCCGAAAAGACAAAACTCCGGCGTCCGCATTTGTCGCCGGGCCGACGACGCTCATCAGCGGCGTGGAGTAAATGAGAGCCAGAGCCAATAGCGCCAGCGCTAGTCCCGGCGTGGAGGACGCCAATAGGATGACCACTGAGCAGAGGCGATCAACCAAAGAACCTGGGCGCCGTGCGGCGGCAATCCCCAGCATAAGCGAGACAGACCAGGCGATCAACAACGTGACTGTCGCCAACATTCCGGTGCGCAACAAGGGAAGCCGGATGAGGCTCCACACCGGCGCCTGCAATACGAGTGAGTGGCCGAGATCGCCGCGCGCCGTCTCGGCCAGCCAGTTCTGATAACGCTCCATCAATGGGCGATCCAGACCGTAGATGCGGCGGATGCTTTCGATTGTCTCATTTGAACTGCGCGTGTTATCGAGCATGCTCACCGCGTCACCCCCGGCGCGCGTGAGAAGCGCAAAAATCAGGAACGAAATGATCAGTAGAACCATGACGCCCTGCAGAAACCTGAAAAGAATCAGCTTTAACATTCCCGAGCAATGATGTTAATCTTGTGTCGGCGCCCAAGCCAGGGCCCAACAAATTGTTAATTTATTAGATTGGCTTGCAAATCAATGAACGGCGTACTGAAATGCGTGTACGGATCAGGACCGCGGGCCTACCTGTACAAGCAATCGCAAACTGATCCAGGCTAATCGTGGATCTGAAAGACCCCACACCTTTGCAGATCGCTCGACCAACGAACACTCAATTCTTGCTGCAGCGTCTTCTACCCAGACGCGACTACGGTTCATGTCGCGAGGCAGGCGCTAGCGGTGATCATAATAGTACCCGCTCGGCTTGGTCGGCTTGATGGGGTGGCCTCACGGGTCCGCGCGGAGATTCCCACAGACTTCACAAACAATGAGATTCACAACACTGCGGCAATTAGCCTTGCCAGCCTTACTAGCTCTGGTCTGGACCACGTCCGCCTGCCGATCCTGCGGCCCGGGCAGCGAACGCGCGGGAAGCCGGCGTGGCGGCAAGATTATTTATCGGGTCTCGTCGCCGCCGGCGACGTTCAACTACCTGCTGGCAAGCGACGAGAATTCGGTGATCGTCGCTTTATACCTGATGGGTGGGCGACTGATCGAGTTCGATCACAAAAATCAGCAATACGTCCCCGGCCTTGCGGAATCGTTGCGGCGGCTCGACGACGGGAGAACGGTCGAACTGACTTTGCGCGACGGGATCAAATTTTCGGACGGACATCCGATCACCGCCGAAGACGTCATATTCACTCTTCGCGCGATCTACGACGAACGCACGGCCTCCCCCATTTTCCGCGACGCGATGATGATCGGGAACCGCCAGATCGAAGCCAGCATACCCGACGGGACCGATGGTCAGAACGGGCGGCGGTTGCGTTTTGTCTTCCCCGACGTCGTCGCGTCGCCCGAAAATTATCTCTCGAATCTGGCCGTGTTGCCGCGCCACGTCCTTGAAGCCGATTTCAATCGCGGCGCGTTGCGTGAGGCCTACGGCCTGACCGCCAATCCGTCGCAGGTCGTCACCGCCGGCGCATTCGCTATCGAATCCTCCACGCCAGGCGAACGCGTCACGCTCAAACGCAACCCGCACTACTGGAAAAAAGACGCGGCTGGCGCGCCGCTGCCGCGCCTGGATCAGTTGGTGATCGAGGTCGTCAAGGACGCGAACAACGCTTTCGCGCGTTTGCAGCAAGGCTCCGTGGACATCTACGAACGTCTCCGCCCGGCGGACTATGCGGAGTTGCGTTCACAACCCGGGGTAACGAAGATTTCCGATCTCGGTCCGGGGCTGCAAATCGAACATCTCTGCTTCAATCTCAATGAGAGAGAGATTAAGGGTAGTGGGGCGCCCAATTCGATCAAGCGCGCCTGGTTCAACGATACGCGATTCCGTCAGGCCGTGTCGAGCGCGATCGACCGCCAGACAATCGCTTCGGTCACTCTGCAAGGACTGTACACGCCGCTTTACGGTTTTGTATCTCCGGGTAATCGCAAGTGGGTCGCCTCGGACCTTCCGCCTATCGCCCACGACCTGGAAAGATCGCGGGCGCTCCTGCGCGAAGCAGGTTTTACTGCGCGAGGCCCTCAGGATCGCCAGGAGTTGTATGATGCGAAAGGCAATCGCGTGGAGTTTACGCTTATCACACCCTCGACGAGCCAGCCGCGCAAAGACATGGCGATAGTGATCCAGGAAGACCTTTCACGGCTGGGAATCAGGGTGCAGGTAGCCCCGATTGATGGTGGCGAGTTTCTGCGGCGCACGACGGAAAGTTACGATTATGAGGCCGCGATTCTCGGAACAGCTCCCAGCGAACCGGACCCGTCCTCCTATACAAATTTCCTGAGCAGTAGTAGCCCCTCGAATCCCTGGCGCCCGAAGCAATCGAAACCCACGACCGCATGGGAGGCCCAGATTGACGATTTGCTTGCGAAGCAAGCCCGCGAGACCAACCCTGATCGCCGTCGCGCAGCCTTCAACGAAATTCAACGAATCCTCGCTGAACAATTGCCGATCATCCCTATAGTCACGCGCCATATATGCGTGGCGGCCAATCAACGCGTCGGCGATCATAACCCGAGCGCCATCTTCCCCTTCTCGCTCTGGAACGCGGAGGAGTTGTTTATACGTCAGTAGGGAATGGGGAGTAGGGAGTGGGGAGTGGGGAGTGGGGAGTGGGAAAGACATATTCCCGACTACCCACTCCCCATTCCCTACTCCCAGCTCTTCACTGAGTAGCCAGTCTGGCCAATCCGGACATCGCTTTCGCGAGTTCGTGGCGCTTCATCGCGTCGTTGGGGCGGAAGACTTGGCCGTCGGCAGCCATCAGCTGATTATCGAGCGCGACCTTGACGTAGCCGCGCAGGTTCGACGGGATCTGCGTGGCGTCGCTCACCGGCAGCGACGTTCCAGCCAGAGAATCGGCCTGGGAGCGCAATCCGGCTGCGCGCACCAGCGCGATCGCCGCCGTGAGCCGAGTGGCCCGGTTGGTTGGGCGGAAAGGCCCGCCAGGCGACGCATCATTGAACAACGGGCCGTCCGGCGCCGACTGTACGCTCTCAACGATGTTCCTCGTCACCCTGTCAGTCACGTCGGTGAAGCGCTGCTGCCCCGCCATGTATTGCGGCACTCGTCCGCCGACCATCAGCGCCGAGGCCAGGTCGTATCGTGAGATAGTGAATTGCGGGCGGAAGTTGTTGCCAGACGTCGCCATCACGTAAGACCGCAGATTTTGATAGACCTCAGCCTTCGCCACGTCGGGCAATCCGCTGATGTCGGAGAGCGGCGGGTATTCGGCGCGTGTGGTCTCAAGCGTGCCTGTAAAGCTCTGTGGCGTGCCGATGAGAGTGTGGGTTAGTTTTACGCGCCAAGTTCCGGGCGCCGGATTCTTGACCACGGCGCGCTCGCGGCGTCCTGTCAAAACCGGCAGGTTGAGCGTGTTCACTACGGGCAACGCCCCGCCGCTGGGATTAATCAATTGCATAGACAGGTCGTTAATGGATGTCAGCGGCCCCCACGCGACCTGCACCGAGGCCGTCAAAGTGTTCTGTGGGATATTGATATTGGACGTACTGGAGCCGAGGAGTCCGAGCAAACCCAGCGGCACAGTCCCGGAGAACATACGCAGCGGTTCGTTGACGTAGCGCGCTTGCTTGCGGTCGAGTGTAGCGCGGAACATTCCCATACGGCGCGTTGGGAAGGCCGCCTCCAAAACCGCCGCGTGCGCGTTGAGCATCCCGGCGCCAACCTCGTGGCGGTAATAAGGCGGCATCGGAGTCGCCGTGCGCATCAAGATGTCTTTTATCTGATACGGCGTGAGCGACGGTCTGACATCGAGCATCAACGCTATTGTTCCCGCCACCTGCGGCGCTGAAAAGCTGGTGCCGCTGCCGACGCTGTAATTGAGTCGATCCGGGATCGAGAGGCGATTGATATCGCCGCCCAGACCGAGATCGAGCAAACCAGTCAGGCTGACGCCCGTAGCGCGCAGGCTGACTACGTTGGCGCCGGGGGCGACTAGCGACGGGCCGCTCAATTTCGTGAATGAGCCGCGCGATGAGAAGTCGGCCAACTGCCCTTGTTCATCCGCAGCGCCGACACTAACCACCCACGGCGCCATCGCGTAAGGATTGAGGGTGTCCATCCCAGGGCCGTTGTTGCCCGCCGAGAAGACTACGCTGACGCCACGGTCGGTGAGCATCCTGGTGGCGACGTTGACCGGATCGTTCGGGTCGTAAAGCGTGTCTGCGGAGAAGCTGCAGTTGACTACTTTTATGCCCAGTTCTTGCCGTTTCCAGAGAATGTAATCGAAGGCTTCGATAACCGAGATCAAATCCAGGATTCCCGCGCTCACCCCCACCAGTTTGGCGCCGGGCGCGACGCCGGTGTATCTGCCGCTTGAGCGCGCGCCGTTGCCGGCTATCACTCCCCCGACGAACGTGCCGTGTCCGGAGACCGGGTCTGTGTTGGGCAATCCTTCGACTGTGAGTGGATTACTAAAGCTGACGCCCAGCCCGGCCAACCCCACGGTCAAGGCATTCCTGACGACTCGTCCCGACAGGTCTCCGTGCGTGCCGTCCAACCCCGTGTCGAGCACGGCCACCGTAACATTGCGGCCAATGACCGTCTGGCCTCCGTTGGCCGCAGTCAGTTCCGCGTCCGTCTTCACCCGCTCTGTGCCCGTCAACCCGTTGCCAGGCTCGGCGAGTAACTTCAGCGACCGATTGCTGTAGATGGAGCGCACAGTATCCAATTCCGAAATCCGCTTAATCTGCCCCTTGGTCGCGGTCACCGAAACCACAGGCAAAACGCGATAACGCTGGCCCAGAAGAACCCCGAACTGCCGCAGAGTCGCAATATCGGCGTCCGTCACCGCATTGCGGTAGACAACGGCCGCGTTGACGTTGCTGTCATCGGTCAGATCGTCGAGTGTTTTCGCCAGCAGAGAGTCAACGCTCCGCAACCCCGGTGAAACAAGCGCCTCGGGGCGGAGAAGGCCATCGAGGCCTGCGGCGCTTGTGACCATGCCGAGGACGGTTATGAGAATACTGTCGGCGCCCCTGAAAATGACATTGCTGACGTCGGTCCCTGAACCGCTGCCGGAGCCAATGATCGTGACATCGCCTGGCGGGATCGTCATCACCGGGCCGTCCAGGAAGTTAAATGTAAGGCCTTCGGCGCCGGTAATACCGAGATTATCGAGGAAATTAAATGTAAGGCCGTTAGCGCGCTCGACAGTGAGGCCATCCAGGAAGTTAAATGTAAGGCCCTCGGCGCCGTTAATGCCGAGATTATCGAGGAAATTAAACGTGAGGCCGTCAGCCCGCTGAATAAAGACTGAATCCGCCTGATAGCTATTTCCGCCCGAGTTGATTATGAAGCCATTCGGGGAAGTCAAATTTATTCCCGAAACCTGATCAGACGACCCCGAGTCTACGCCGGTTGCCAGAATGTTAACGAGGCCAGGAAATGTGGAGCCGTCCGAGCCGGTTTGTGTAATGATCGGAGTTGTCGGCGCCGTGATGCCGTTAGTGCTAAAAGCCAACAAACTGTCCAGGGGGGTCGCAATGCCGCCGCTATTGCCGGAATAAGTGATGCCGTTATTCCCATTAGATGTGATGCCGTTCGTCGTAATAAGAAGACCGGCGCTCACTGAGCTGACGACGAGAACAATAATCAACGCTAGGATGATAATCCGTTTGGGTTTCTCACTGAGTGTATGCAGGTGAGTGTTCATAATGTGGGTCTCCCGTAATTAATCTTCTGGGTTCTACAGTGCCGAGCTATCCGATCAGCCCTCGATAAACTTTCTGCGTCTCGGACGCCGGCTCTACTCCCAGTTCCTTTTGTAAAAGAGCGCGCAGAGTCTCGTACTGTTCTTTGACAGCAGCCCTGTTGCCCTGCGCGGCGTGGGTGCGCATTACCAAACAATGGATGTCCTCACGGTAGGGGTCGTCACGGAGGATCTGGCTAGCGAGTTGGAGCGCGCGGGGCAATTCCTTCTGGCCGAATGCAGCCATGGCCAGAGTTTCGAGCATGTGCAGATACTGCTCGTTGTAATAAGACCTTTGTTCTTCAGCCCACTCGTCATAGCAACCGCGCATAAACTCGCCCCGGTAGAGTTTTATTGCGGCCTCATAGCAAGCGACGCAACGATCCTGCTCCCTGGCGCGGCGAGCCGCGTCGCCTTCGGCCACCAGGCGGTCGAACTCTTCAATGTCAATCGAGTACGCGAAATCCGGATTGAGCAGATAATCGCCGTCACGATAGAGAAGGAAGTTCTGTTTAAACGATTGATTGCTGTTCAGCGCCTTGCGGATGTGAGACACCGTAGGGTGAAAATTCTTTGCGACGACGTCGAAATCAGTTTCGCCCCAGAAAGTATCAATGATCGTATCTTTCGAGGCGCGGCGGTGTCGCCGGGAGGCGATGAAACAAAGGATGTCGTGCGCCCGCCTGGTCGTCCAGGCGTCGGCCGCGAACTGGCGCTTCGGGTCACGAAAGATCTCAACATGACCGAGCAGATTGATTGTCAGGTCGGCGAGCGGGACTGACGGCGCCTCTTGAACCGACGGCGCGGTGGATGGCTCCCGTATCACGACTTGAGAAGCGAGATGCTCGCGCGCGTCGAGCGGCAGCAGCTCGGCCACTTCAGGCATTGCGAATAGTCGCGGATGCGCCGTCAATTCCCGCCGCAGCCAATATTCATAATCATAGCGCGCGGCCAGGTCCAACGCGCGGCGCAACCGCTCCAGCATCTGCACGTCGCGTCCCGCCGCAAAATCGCACTGAGCCAGCGCTATACAGGCCAGAGCCTCATAATAATAAAGCCCATTCTGACGAAAGTACCCGAGCGCAGAATCGAGTTCGGCGCGCGCCGACTCCTCCTCGCCTTGCGCAATCAGAATGCGCCCCAGAGTGAGCGCGGCTGTCTGATTGCGTAATTCGTCATTCAATTTGCGGCGGGCGTTGATTAATTGATCAATCAATTTGCGAGCAACCGCGAGGTTGCCAATCTGCAGTTCGAGCAGCGCATGTTCCTCAAGCAATTCACATCGGGCCAATTCAACGCCAGCCTTGTCATAATCGCGCGCGGCGCGCTCGTAAAACTCCCTTGCCCGCGCCACGTCGCCGAGCTCGCGATACAGCATGCCATACATCTCAAACACCTGGGCCCGCACCCCGATGATATTGAAGAGTTGACACCGCTCCATGGCGCGATCCAGGCTCTGCTCGCACATCTCGAATTCGCCGCGATAAAGGTGGCAGCGCGCTACATTGAGATGCGATTCCGCATCCCGCGGTATGGGCGCTGTGTTGCGCTCGTCGCGTTGCGACCGTCGGAGCCAACGCAGCGCTTCGCCAAAATCCCCGCGCATATACGGCGGCCCCCCCATGTTGTGAATGATCAGGCGGGCGTAATATTCGTCATTTTGCTCCTCGGCCAACTGCAATGCGGCGCGTAATTCGCCCTCTGCTTCAGTCCATTTGCCCAACGCCAACAAGCATCCGCCGCGCGAATTGCCGCATTTCGCCCGCACGGCGGAGCGCTCGTCGCTCAACTCGACTGCGCGGTCGAGGTATGCGAAGGCTGTCGTAAAATCGCCATACCGTCGCGCGATTGTGGCCAGCGAGTGGAGAGCTTCGGCTTCGCCTTCGTGGTCGCCCTGATCCTGCAGCAGAACCTCGGCGCGGCGGAGCATGGCCTGCGCCTTGTCGAATTCTCCGCGCAATCGCGCCACTTCCGCGCGGTAAGTAAGCGCGCGGGGATGGCGCTCCATCGCCTCGACCGGGAGCGCGTCGGATGAAGCAACCAGGCTGCCGAGCGCGCCTGACGTGATCCACTCCTGCCCTCTTTCGGCTATCACCCGGGCCGCTAAATCGAACTCTTCGGCTTCCAGAAAGTGGCGCATGGCTTGCTCCCAATTCTCACGCCTCAGAAAGAAGTCGGCCAAGCGCGCGTTTTCGGCCACCACGCCGGCCCGCCCGGCCTCCGAGAGCAATCTGCGCCGCAAAAAATCCCGGAAGAGGGGATGCAGTCGGTATTCTTCGCCGCCCGCGTGAGCGGCGAGCGTGATGAAGACGTTGCGGCTGACCAGCGACGGCAAAATCGTCGAACAGCCGGAATCCGGATATAGCCGCATGCAGATGTCCAACTCGACGCGCTCCAGCAGCGAGAGGCGGAGCAACAGTTCCTGCGTCGGCGTCGACTCAAAATTGAAGACCTCCTCGGCGAAGTAATCGAAGACGTCGCGCTCGGATCGACTCAATATTTCGCTCAGATCGGGCGCGGCGACTCCCTCTCTGGGTTGGCGCTGCGACACCTGACGGATGAGCTGTAGCGCCATAACCCACCCTTGAGTGCGCTCGCGGAATTCCGCCAGTCGCTCCGCCGTGACATCCAAACCGAAGACCTGGTTGAACAGGGCTTGCGTCTCTTCATCGGTGAAGAGCAGGTCGTTGCGATCGATGCTGGCAAGCGCCCCTTGCGAACGGAGCTTCGCCAGCTGCAGCGGAGGGGCTTCGCGCGAGACGATGATTATGTGTAAGACGTCGGGCTGGTACGCCAGGAGCCGGTCGACGGCCGTATGCACGGCGGAGTCCGAGCCGAGATGGTGGTAGTCGTCGAGCACGATAACCAGCGGCTGCTCGATCTGATCGAGCGCTTCGTTGAGGAGCGCGTCCACGGCTCGTTCGGGGCGCTGCCCGACCTCTGCCGGCGATTGCCGCAGATAGGCGAGTGTCGCCTGGCCGAAATCAGGGACGAATTGACGGATGCCATACGCGATGTAGCTTAGGAAAACCGCCGGATCGGCGTCCGTGTGATCCAACTGATACCATACGAAGCGAGGCGCATGCGCGCGAACGAAATCGGACACGAGCGTCGTTTTGCCCGCCCCGGCGTTTGCCGTGACTAGCGTGACCGCGCGAGAGAGGTTGGCCGCGAGCCTCTCCACAAGGCGCGGCCTCGGCAACAAAGCAGGGGCCGGGCGCGGCGGCGCTAATTTTGTGCGTAGGAAAAACGCCGGCTGGGGCGCCGCCGATTCGACCGGCGGTCGCGTAGACACAGGCTGCACCACTTCTGGGAGATGTGGGCTGTCGTTCATTGGACGTAGCCTTTCAAGGTGAATACGTTCTGGGTAGAACCCCGCAAAACGGAACGATCCTTGGTCCGTTTAAAGATTATTCGAGGGGTTTTACGTCGCGCGGAGATGTAGTTGTAAGGGCGGCGACATATGTGCGCTTGATTTCGACGCAGGCTTCGTTACCGCACAAAGCTTGGTTCGAGAAGTGGGGATCAAACGCCGATGGCATTGTACCAGTTTCAGCGAAACAGGCAATCTCTAAAAAGCAGTCGGCTGGGGCGCCGCTCTCCTAGGAGAAGGGCTTTCACTGAAATCAGGCAGACGAGGATGCCTACGTGCCCAAGGCCGCAAAGGCGCGGACCGCCGCGGCGTGCAAACCGGCCGCGCGCCCGCCGGTTCGCTCTAGAGCCAAACTCGCCTCCTCCGCACCGAGCCCGAAACCGGCGAACAACTCCTCCGCCTCCGTTCTCGTAAAAGCGAGCATATGTTCGTTAATCACAAACAAACGTTGTTTGGAGCGAAGCCGCCACATCGGCGCGGGTGGCAGACCTCGTCCCAGAATGAGCATGTGCGTCTCAGCCGGAAGCAGAGGGAGCAGACGATGGAAGAACGGCGCCACCCAAACGGCGTCATAGATCAAATGCAAGTCGTCAATCACCAATACCAACGGCTCCGCAAGCCGTTCCAAATCATAGACATATGCCTCCGCCAACCCCGCGATATCGAATTCGCCGCCGCCCCCTTCCCCGTACTTATCATTTGATAGCGCCAGGCGTTCCAGAGTCTGACGACCGAATCCCGGTCGCCTACAGGCCACGCTCGCCACCAAATATTCAATAAAAACCGGAAGGCTCAAATCCGGCGCATCCACTTTATACCAGGCCGCCAACCTTGCATTCCTCTGGACGAAATCGACAGCCAGCATAGTTTTGCCTGTCCCCGTTCGCCCATTAATGACGGTTGCGTGGCAGGATTCGAGATTCTGCCGAAGTGTGTCGAGCAACCCCTCCCGGCAAACGAGCGGCGTCTCGGCAGGTATTTTAATCTTGCTAGCGATTAGCTTCATGACAATGTATTCAATCCTCATCGAAGCTAAAGATAGGCGAAGTGGCTTGAGAAATACTTGAGCTGGAGCCTGATATTTTTGAGCGAGATTCTAATATTCTTTGAGCGGAGAAACTAATCAATACTCAAGAACCGCTCAAGTGCTTTCCATATGATCAGCCCAGCGATTTGGAAAGCTGTGGTGATTGACAACTGTTTAAAAGGCCTTAGTGAGGTCAAAGCTTGTGGGGAGTGGAGACCTCGCCACTGTGACCGGTTACTACCGGCCCGGTCGCAGGGAACTTCTAGGCTGGGTGGAGTTTCATTCTGGGGAAATTTCACCGTGACAGGCCGTCATGAGCCGTATCAGCCGGCGCCGGCTTTCCGAATCGCTGGATTTATTAAGGACTGGTGGGGGGAATGGAGTGGAGATGCGGAATTGTGTCCCTTCCGCATTATCCACTCCCCTCCACCCACCAAGCTCCCCCCACGTAAATCAGATTTTTG
>DATEMG010000075.1:0-3112 GCA_035275805.1 Blastocatellia bacterium | reverse complement strand
CCAGTCCCCCAGTCGCCCCGTCCCTCTTCACCGCTTAGCCGCGACGATCTGACGATAAGCGGTCATATAATTGTGAGCCGAACTGTCCCAGGAGAAGTCCTCACGCATGCCGTTGAGTTGGAGTCTGCGCCACGTCTCGCGATCGTAATAGACCATCATCGCCTCATAAAACTTCTCGATCAGGCGGGCGCCTGAATACTCGTAGAATTTGTAGCCGTTTCCTCGCCCCGTCGTAGGCTCGAAATTTCGGATCGTGTCGTCCAACCCGCCAACGCCGCGCACAATCGGCACAGCGCCGTATTTCAGGCTGTACATCTGATTCAACCCGCAAGGCTCGTAAGCCGACGGCATCAGGAACATGTCGGCGCCTGCTTCGATCTGGTGCGCGAGCGCGTCGTTATAGCCGAAGTAGACGCCGACCTGGGCGGGCATCGTGTCGCGCACGTGTTGGAAATAGCCCACGTAACTTTCTGCGCCCGAACCGAGCAAGATGAAATATGAGCCGGTATCCAGAATTCGCCAGACGGCCTGCGCGATAAGATCGATCCCCTTTTGCGAAGTCAGGCGCGAGACTATCGCGACCACCGGTTTTTCCAGATCGACCGGAAGGTGGTATTTTTCGAGCAGGTCGCGCTTGCAGGCCGCCTTGCCGTTGAGGTCGTGGATCCCGTAGTTGGCCGCGATGTTTCCGTCGGCCTCGGGGTTCCACACGTTGTAATCGACGCCGTTTAGAATGCCGATCAGACTGTCGCGGCGTTGGCGCAATAACCCGTCGAGGTTGACGCCGAATTCCGGCGTTTGGATTTCTTGCGCGTACTTCGGGCTGACGGTCGAGACGGCGGTCGAAAAATAGATTCCACCCTTCATCGCGTTCGCCGCGCCGTGAAACTCCATCCCGTATTGATAGACGTCCCAGCCGAACCCGAATTTGAGGACGAGATTGGAATCGAAGATTCCCTGATAGGCCAGATTGTGAATTGTGAATAGTGTGGCCGTGCGTGCGAAGTACGGGTCGGCGACGTAGACCTTGGTCAGGTAGGCCGGGATGAACCCCGTCTGCCAGTCGTTGCAATGGATGACGTCGGGCGGGCCGCCGATGCGCTTCGCAAGCTCGATGACGGCGCGGCTGAAGAACGCGAAGCGTTCGGCGTCGAAATCGCCGGAGCCGTATATGTAGCCGCGCCCGAAGTATTCGGCATTGTCTATAAAGTAAACCTGCGCGCCGCTCATCCAGTCGCGCCATACGGACGCGTATTTCACGCCGCCTGCGAAGGGCACGCGCAGGTCATCGAAGATCAGTTCGCCAGTTTCGTGGCTGACCACGTCTCCGGAATGGCCTCCCAGTCCAGCGTAGCGCGGCGTGACGACGCTGACGTCGCACCCGACGCGTGATAAGGCCCGGGGCAAAGCCCCGGCCACATCACCCAACCCGCCGGTCTTGGAATACGGCGCAACTTCGGATGAAGCCAGAATTACGCGCATCGTCTGTTATGGATTTTAGCCTTTCTTTGTGTTTCGTCGCATCGCGAAAACGGACGCGAGATACTAAAGGCGCGCTCGAAACCTTGTCAAGCAACGCGTCCAGCCAAACCGCCATAAAGAATACACCAATAGAACGCTGATGACGCGGACGGGCGCGGATCATCGCGGACAAAATTAAAAAGATCGGCGACAATCCGCTCTATCCGCGTCATCCGCGTTCTATTTGCCTGTACACCGATCTAAAAACGTGGGCGCGAGATATACTTGCCTTTTAAAGCCCTCGCTCTTACACTCCCGGTTCGTTTTTCAGACCCCGATCTAATCAAAACATCTGAGGCTGAACAGTACCGCGCGACTAGTCGCGCGGTACTGTTCAAGTATTCCAACCGAGGCGTTTTTATGAAAATTCATGAGTATCAGGGTAAAGAATTGCTGCGCCGTTTCAACGTTAAGGTCCCGCGCGGCAGGGTCGCGCGTTCGGTCGCCGAGGCTGAAGAGGCCGCCAAAGAATTAGGTCTGCCGGTAGTCGTCAAAGCGCAAATCCACGCGGGCGGGCGGGGCAAGGGCGGCGGCGTCAAGCTCGCGCGCACGACGGAGGACGTTCATGGCCTGGTCAAACAGATGATCGGAATGAATCTGATCACGCATCAGACCGGACCTGAAGGCCGCGAAGTGGGCACGCTGCTCATCGAAGAGGGTTTGAAAATCAAACAGGAGTTCTATCTGGGGATGCTGCTCGACCGCGCGGAATCGAAGCTGGTCTTCATGGCTTCGGCCGCTGGCGGCATGGACATCGAAGAGGTTGCGGCCAAAACGCCGGAGAAGATTTTGAAGGAATACATTGACCCGGCCGTCGGGATGCAGGCGTTCCAGGCGCGCAATCTGGCTTTCGGCCTGGGCCTTGCGCCGGAGCTGATCGGCAAGGCCACGAAGTTCATGCTCGCGCTCTATCGGGCGTTCGTCGATATGGACGCATCGCTCCTCGAAATCAACCCCTTCCTGTTGACCGAAGACGGCGAGCTTTATGCGCTGGACGCGAAGGTCAATTTCGACGACAACGCGCTCTACCGCCACAAGGAATACGCCGAGCTGCGCGACCTCAACGAAGAAGCCCCTCTTGAAATCGAAGCCTCGAAATACGACCTCAACTACATCAAGCTCGACGGCAACATCGCATGCATGGTCAACGGGGCCGGGCTGGCGATGGCGACGATGGACATCATCAAACTGGCCGGAGGCGAGCCCGCTAACTTCCTCGACGTCGGGGGCGGGGCCTCGCAAGAGCGCGTCGAGAACGCCTTCCGCATCCTGCTGGCCGACGCGAACGTGCAGGCCGTTTTGATCAACATTTTCGGCGGCATCGTCAGGTGCGACATGGTCGCTCGCGGCGTGGTCGAGGCGGCGCGTAACCTGAAAGTCACCAAACCGATCGTTGTCCGGCTGGAGGGGACAAACGTCGAAGAGGGTCAGCAGGTGTTGAAAGAATCCGGATTGAATTTCATCGTCGCCGACGGAATGAAGGACGCGGCTGAGAAGGCCGTCGCTGCGGCCGAAGCTTAGTGCAATCGGTACAGTACGGGGAGCGTCAGCGACCTGAGCATAGATCATAAGACATCATGATCTATGCTCA
>DATEMG010000074.1:0-13509 GCA_035275805.1 Blastocatellia bacterium | reverse complement strand
CAACTGCGCCGACGCCTGATTGAACATTGTCGCCCGCGCATTTCTCGCACTTTGAATGAAACCTCTATTGCGTAGAAATTGCGTTTCACTTTGTGTTTTCAATGATCTATCGCACCGGAATACCGGAAACTACAGTTTATTTACACAAGCTTCAAATAACATCTCTCCCTCGTCAGCTTGCCTCGGCTAACCGAAACAAGAGAAAGGAGGAAACATGAAACAGACGAATGAACTTCAAACGGGACCGGAATGTCTTTACCTGAGTGGTAGCTTATAGTACCCTAAACGCTCACGTCTAGCCGAGTTAGTTCCTTTATGTTAACTATCTGCTGAGAAAATCCAGGAGGAATCGTTATGGCATCTCCCATGGAAAACGCCCAGAGAATATGGGAAATTTTCAAGCTTATTCTCCAGTTGGATGAAGGAATTAGGAACGATATTGAAGAAGTCAAGGAAGCAAGGGCGCTCCTAGTGCTATTGCGCAGCATGGCAGGGAACGTGAACACCACCTATAACTCAAAGGAATTAAGGTTTGTTCTGCCACATGCGAACCTCAACTGGAGTGTACATTGCTATGACGCTCGCAATCCTTCATCGTTCATCATAAATTTTATGCCCGACTCCACCCTCATGAGGTCGAAGCAGATCGGTGTTAATATGAGTCTGCTCAGCCAGTTGCCGCATATACCGATCATTGTAGTCTCCGGCAGGGATGGCTATGAAATCAACACAGGCCAACGCGTGACGGCAAAGGTCATTGTGGACTGGATGCAGAAGCAGGAAGACGAGTTAACAATGGCATACGGTCGACGGGAAAGGGAGCGACTCAGACGATAAATCCTGGCGGCCTCGATGAAGCTCTCCGCCTTGTTAACTTTCTGACAAGCCGAACTTCTCCGGTCAGATAGAACCAATCCGAGTTGGGTCTTATCGCGGCTTCCCTCCTGCAGGTCCTTCATTGCGTCGTTATTTTTTCCCGATCAGCGAAGAAATGAACCGCAAGGGGCTGCGGCCCTTGAGAAAGCCGGGAGAAGAGGATTGATTCAGTCCGCCTCAGGGACGAAGGTCGGAAAAACTTTCCTTGAAATCTGTAGAACAGGCTCCGCAAATCTCAATCCTCAATCCTCGATCCTCGGTCCTCGATCCTCGATCCTCGATCCTCGATCCTCCGTCTTCGTTCCTCAATATACCGAGTAGCCGACGCCCTGTGGGCGAGCGCGCCGGCGATTTCGCGCGCCTCGTCAATCGGCAGGTTGTTTATCTGTGGACCGCCGCCGGTGTAAGCCTGTCCCGCCGTGTCGACGCTCAACGTCGCAAGGCCGAGCCTGCGATCGAGGGGCGATTGACGAACTTCTACCGCCTGGATTTTATCGATCGGCACTATGTGAGTCGAACGCCCCGCCCATCCGCGCCTCGCGCAAAAATAACGCCCACTCAGCGTATAACCCAGGTTCCGGTAATTCGCCACGCTGATGAAATAGACGAACGGAAGCAGCGCCAGCGGCCATAAGGCCGCAATTCGCCAGTAAACGCCGAAGAGAACCGCGGCGGCCAGCGCGCAAACGATCGCGCCTTTGACCGCGCCCCGCCTGATCGCGAGCCTCGAGACGCGCCGCCACTCAACCCCTCCAGCCCCTTCCGTCGAACCGGCGTCGAAATCCGGAAAGAAGGTCGCGAGAAGTGGGGTGACGGCGGCGCGTCGCGTTATCGGCAGCAGAACGTCCCGGCCCGAATCGTCATCCTCGTTCTCGCGTTGGCCGCCCGAAGTGTCGGCGCGCAAAGTCGCCAGGCCGAACAGGCGGCGCAGCAACTTCTCTTCGATCTTCAGAACCTGAATGCGACGCCGGGGCAGGCTGCTCGATCTCCGAGTGAGCAGCCCGTACCGGCGATGAAGGTTTTCACCGCTGAGCGACAGCGTGAAACCGTAGAACCGGATGATTGCGACGACGGTCGAGACGATCAGGCCGATCAATATGAACGCCAGCGCGACGGCTATCGCCAGCGCGATCGCCGCCGTGGCTTCCCGTATGAAAAACCGGGAGGATTCGCGGTAAAGAGTCTCTCCCGCCCGCCTGTAGAAACTGTCCTGGAGAAAGTCTTCGGCGAAGTTCCAGAGCGCTCCGGCCAGCGCCAGCGCCGAAATAATGTGATTTGTGGTCAGTCCGATCAGGACCAGGTCTTTCACCCCGAGTCGCCGAATGACGACGCGCTCCGGCGCGATGTCGACTCGGCCTTCGACTGCGCCCGTTCCGGCGTCCAACCTGATCTTCGCCGCGCGTTCGAACACGGCCTGCCGCAATCTGTCGACCTCGGAGCGCGAAAGCACGGAGAGGCTCGCCTCGGCGCCTTGGCCCCCGCCCGTCTCGATCTTCGCGTCAACGACGTCGAAGACGCGATGCAACACGCCTTGCTCGACGCGGATCTCCTGAATGCGTTCGAGCGGAATGCTGCGCTGTTTGCGTTCGAGGATGCCCTGCTGCGTAATCAGTTCGTTGCCCTCGATGCGGTAGGTGAACGAAAAATAGCGCGCGAGCGCCGTCGCCAACGTGCTGGCGGTGACGGCCAGCAACAACATGAAACCGTAAATCTTATTGCCGAACAGCAACAAAGGTACGACGGGAATGATTCCGCGCGCCGCCTTCAACAATCCGAATGCGATGGTCAGGGGATGCAGACGGCCTTCAAAGACCGAGGCGGCGAGAGACTCAGACTGCATCATCGCCTCCGATCTCGATCAGATGGTCGCGCAAACGCGTGGCCTCGGCGGCTTCGAGTCCCGGAATTCTGATGTTGGCCGAATGAGTCCCCGCCGTGTGCAGGACCAGCGCCGCCAGCCCGAACATCCGCTCCAGCGGCCCCCGCTCGATGTCCACATGCTGCAACCGCGAGAGCGGCAGTAGCCGCGCCCGCTGAAATATCCTCCCGCTGCGCGTCTCCAGCACTTTCGCGTCAATTCGGTAGCCCCACGAGCGGTACAGACGCGGCGGATACCACAAGCAGAACCAGACCGCCGCCGCCACCACCGCCAGCCACGCGAGCGCCAGCCAGACCAGCGCTCGAGGCTCGGCCACCCCCACGGCCACCACGGGAATGAGCAGGCTCAGCAACAATACGCCGAACCCGATCAAAGAGGAGGCGCGCCACAGATTGACGACGCGCGAATCCAGCGGCTGAAAGCCGGTTGTCGGATGCGGCGGCTCGCCGGACAATACGGATTGATCAAAAGGCTTTATTTCTTCATCGATCATATTGGTTCCGCCTTTAAGTTCCACCGCGAAGCATACCATAACCGCCTCGCCAACTGACCCGACGCGCCGGCGCGACGGCGAGCGACTTGATTCAAAACCTGAAACATTCCAATGAAACGCAAGTTTTCCACGCCGGGACGGTTTGAAACGCCTCGAACTCAAAGGAGGCGAAGACCGCAACCGCGAGATGCTGGCCAAGGAAAAGGTCGATTACTTGAGAGATAATAAAGGCGGCGGAGTGGCATTGTCCGCCGCGAAGGTTGGCAGTCTCGATGCGAGCCTCTACATAAATCGGGAACCGGTTCCTGGGTACGCGATTGCAATCCGATCTAATCACCGGGGAGATCATGAAACTTCTGGCCGGGGCTATGGGTAACTCGATCTATTTTGCCGGTTCAAACAAGGCCAAAGCCGCGCCGGCGGGATCGCGGATGAAGCAGTACCGGCCCTGCCCTCCCATCCCTTTCGGCCCGGAAATGACCTGGCCGCCCAGTTCAACGCATTTTGCGATACTCTTATCGATGTCTTCGACGTTGACGTAGATCAACCACACCGGCGGCAGATTGGCGTTGCCCCCGCGCGCGTGGCAAACGCCTGCGACCGGTGTTCCTGTTTCAGGGTCGTTCATGTTGAAGTCGTCATAACCGCCCATGTCCACACCGGAAGCGGTCCAACCGACAACCGCGCTATAAAAATCTCTGATCCGCTCGGCGTTTTCGACGGTGAGGTCCGTCCACATGATCGACCCGACGCTCGCTTTCTCGCTCATTTATACCTCCTATTCATTTCCGTAATTTATCTCCATCCTGCGTATGCGAACGCTGGCCAGGATCAGTACGACCGAGGTGAAGACGATCATGCTCGGAACCGAAATCCACGCCGGCGTCGGATCGATCACCGTCGCCAGAGGCCCATCGCTCACAGGGATGGGCGAGAGCGAATGTAGGTAGTGAATGATGCTGATTTTTTTCAGCAGCGGCGGCAGCAGGAAGTTGGCCCACTCCCAGCCGTAAGCCAGCAGAGCCGGGATGATCGGGTTGCGGAAGAAAAGCCCGATCACCATAAACACCGCGCCGTATCCCACGCATGCCAGGACCGTGATGCCGACGTAGGTCAGGCACTGTTTCAACCCTGGACCGTCGAATAGATAGTCTACGTTCGCCGGGTAGCCTCGCGCGTAGTAGAGAAAGAATAACGACGCGGCCGTCGTCATTGTGAAGAGAACGACCGAAACGACAAGCCCCGAAATATATTTCCCGGCGACCAGGACTTCGCGCCGCAGCGCGCAGAGGAAATAATAATGCAGGCTCTTGTCCACCACCTCGCCGCGAAACAGGTTCATGAAAATCCACGCGCAGCCGAAGTAGACCATCGTTTGCAGGATAAGGGTTCTGTATATGACCGCGAATGTCGTCTGGGCGCTCGTCCAGTGCCTGCGGATGTCGGCGGGGCCCTCGGAGTCAATGAACGTCAATAGAAAGATCAAGAACACCGGGATCGCCGCAGCCAGGTAAATCAATATCGCGCGCCTGCCCCAGAAATTCTTTTTCACTTCGATTCGCAGAATCACGCGAATCTGCCGCATCCACAGTGACCAGTCGCGGCCTGGCGCCACGGGTTCGGCCGCTTGAATTTCAACCGCCGCTCTCATCTTCACTCCTCCGAAAATGTGGGACAGACTTTAGTCTGTCCAGGCTCTCAATCAAACCTGACCGGCTCCGTTCGATTCGATCAGATAGTGGTAGACGGCGTTCAGATCGTCATCCACCGGCGAGACCGACTCGACATTTATTCCGTTTTCGATCACGACGCGGTTCAACAACTGGTAGAACGCGTCGGCGTTGCGCGTCTTGATGAACAATCCCTGCCTGTCCTGATGCAGGGCGGCCTCGACCACGCTGTCCGAGGCGAATACGCGCGCGGCGAACTCCTGCGGGCGGTCGCAGCGGATCAGGATTTGCATCGGGTGCTCTTCCAGCTTCTCTTCGCGCACGCTCAGCACGCCGCCTTCGGCCAGGATGTAGCCGTTGTTGATCAGAACCACGCGGTCAGACATCTTGTCCACCTCGTGCAGGATGTGGCTCGACACAATCAAGTGCAAACCTTCCTGCGCGAGTTGTCGGAAAAGCCGGATCGTTTCGGCGCGCGCCATCGGGTCAAGCCCGTTCAAAGGCTCATCCAGAATCATCACCGCAGGCTCGTGCGCGATCGCTTGGGCCAGCCGTATGCGCTGGCGCATGCCCTTGCTGTAGGCGGCGACCTTGCGATGGGCGGCTTCGATCAAATCAACACGTTCGATCGCGCGCCAGGTCTTATCCTCGGCCTCTTTGCGCGACAGGCCGTGAACCGACAGGAAAGATTTGACGAATTCGTAGCCGGTCATCCCCCTGGGAAATGAATCGAACTGGCCGCAATATCCGAGCTTGCGGAACAGCTCTTGCGGGTTCGACGGCGAAATGCCTAGAACACTGATGAGCCCGCGCGTCGGCTGGATCAGGCCGGTCATCAAATTCATCAACGTCGTCTTGCCCGAACCGTTCGGGCCGACCAGGCTGGTGATGCCCGGAGCGATAGTCAGAGTAACGCGGTTGACGCCGAGGATTTCGCCGTAAAATTTCGAGACGTTCTTGAAGATGATCAATTGATCGTTCATCACGACACCACCTCGTAAGCGCGCACTCTGCGCGAGAGCATCAACAGGCAGAGCGCGGCGTAAGCGGCGAAGACGGTCCATGATTCGCCCGCCGACAGGAACGAATCCATCCAATCAAGCCGGAGCAGGTGTTTGGACAGGCCGTTGAAAGCCATCGCCAGGTTGAACATATGTCCTATATTCGTATCGAACAGCTCCCCGATTATGAACCCTATCGGGGTCGGGATGATAAATATGGCGAACAACGCCGCGCTCGCCGCCGTGCGCCATTTGATCCAGGCCGAGAACGCCGTCGCCAACAGAGAGAGGATCACCAGCCACGAGAGGCTGAGTGTGAGTATCGCCTTCGCTATCCAAAAGTTTTCATACATCCAGGCGCCGCCTTCCAAATAGGAATTGAATAGGAAGAGCAGCAGCCCCGGAACCCACGTGATCAGCGAAAGCAGTATCAGCAGCACCGATATCTTGCCGGCGATGTACTCGAAGCGCGAAAACGGGCGGGACAGATAGAGCGGCAAAGCGTTGTTGGCGATATCGCGCGAGATCAGCACTGGGCCGATGATCACCGTGAAAATAAACGCGAGCGACGTCTGAATGTTGATGAAGATGAAAAAGAACCCGCCGCCGATCGGGATATCCCGCGCTACCTCGATCGCGTCCGTGCCGAACGCCGCCAGCGCGCCCAAGTTGTGACGAAGGTAAATGAGGACCGTGTAGATCAGCGGGCAGACGTAACACAGCACGAAAAGCAAGAGGAAGAGCTTGTATTTGAATAGATCCTGATAGGCGTAACGAGGCAAGATCAGAAAACGCGACCAGGCCGGCGTCATTTTGCCTTCGTAAGGTTTGTAGGTTTGTTCGTAAACCGCCATTGCTTGCTCCTGTTTGTAGTACCGCCTTCAGGCGGAAGGCCTCAGTAATCAAGCCATTCCGCCTGAAGGCGGTACTACGAACGTTCACTGCGCCAATTCAGAGGTCAAGACCGCGCCGTTCATTTGCGGAAGGACTGCGACGACCTTAACGACCTTGCGGCTCTCTTTAGCGACCCATACAGTGGTCTTGCCTGGTTCGCCTTCGGCGGAAGTGACTTCGAGCTTGAACGTCTCGAAGCTCCCTGCGGGCACGGCGACATTTTCCGCGCCGATTACTTTCATCTGCTTCAACGCGGCCTTCTGTTTTTGCAAGTCGAAGTTGCGGAACGTGGCCGTGTAGCCTTCGGCCAGAGGCAGTGAAGCAAGCGCGAAATACGCCCCTGCGCCGTCGGCGAATAGCGCGCCGCCGACATCAACCGCGATGGGCTTCGCCTGGCCGCCCATGGTCATCGAGCCGCTGGCCTTGTTGTTCTTGAACTCGACGTCTATCGCCGCAGGCCCCTGTTTGACACTGCGTTTGATCAAAGTGAGCGAGCCTTTTTCAACCCACGTCGTATCGCTCATAGCGCCCATCGGCGTCTGCGCGGACTCGATCAACTGCCACGCGCTGCCGTCTTCTTTGATCTCGGTCGTGGGGTTGAGCGGGATTGTTTGTCCCGCGATTTCGATCTTGCCCTGATAGCTCAGTTTGCCGGGGCGCAGATCGGTCGCGGGTTTCGGCAAGCCGACCGACGCGGCGTCGATGCGCTTCGGCCTTTCGACAGTCTTGATGTCGACCGTAATCTCTTTCAAACGCGCGGATACCTCAGGGGTCGCGCCCTCTTGATTGCGCCCGCCCAGATGCTTCGCCAGGAACTTCTCGCCCGCCGCGATCACCGCCATGTTGTTCACTGGCCGGGCGAAGCCGTGGCCTTCGTCCGGCACGACGATGTATTCGACCGGGAAGTTACGCTCGCGCAATGCCACCACGATCTGATCAGACTCGGACTTCTTGACGCGCGGATCGTTCGCGCCCTGTATCACGAGCAACGGCGTTTTGATCTTGTCCACAGAATTGAGCGGCGATTGTCGCTCCAACCGCGCCTTGCCTTCCGCCGTCGCAGGGTCGCCCATCCGTTCGGTGAAGACTTTGCGAAAGCTTTCCCAGTAAGCCGGAATCGATTCGAGCAGGGTGATCAGGCTCGACGGGCCGACGATCGAAACCGCTGCCGCGTAAACGTCGGGCGTGAACGCGACGCCGGCCAGCGTCGCGTAACCGCCGTACGACCCGCCCATAATCCCAATGCGCTTCGGATCGGCGATGCCTTGCGCGACCAGGTGTTTGGCGCCCCAGGTGATGTCGTCCTGCATCTTGTCGCCCCACTGGTTGTTTCCGGCGTCGAGGAATTTTTTGCCGTATCCGGTCGAGCCTCTGAAATTCGGCAATAGCGCGGCGTAGCCACGGTTGGCGAGGAACTGCGCGAACGTGTTGTAGCCCCAGGAATCGCGGGCCCACGGCCCTCCGTGTGGAACCACAACCAGAGGCAGGTTCTTCGCTTCGACTCCTTTCGGCAATGTCAGGAAGGCCGGGATTTCGAGGCCGTCTGAAGATTTGTAACGGATAGGCTTCATCTCGACCAGATGCTCGCGCGGCAGCTTCTCGCGTATGCGGTATTGCAGCGTCAACTTCTTCGTCTTGCGGTCGAAGAGATAGGTCTCGCCGGGTTCGACGTCACTGTTGGCGCTGATCAGCATGAGCGTCTCATCTCTGGTAGAAGAGCCGAAGTCTACGTCTTTTTTCGGCAGACGTTTTTTCAGCAACTCGTAATCGGACTCGAACGATTTGTCGCGCCAGTAAACCCGCGAGCGTTCGTCCTCATAGACCGTGCCGACCAACTCGTCGGTGACTTCGGAAAAGATCGGACCGCCGATATCGACGCGATTCATCGGGTCGGATTCGACCAGCTCCTCTTTGCCGGTTTCAGGATCGAACAGTGTAAGGCGCGCCAGATCAATCTCCTTGCCCTTGTTAGTGACCATATAGAGGCGCTTGCCGTCTTTGTGAAAACGCACGGGACTACAGGTCTCGAAGACAGTGCACGAATAGACTTTCTTGAAGCCGTCCCCGTCAACCCGCATCACTTCGGTGTCGCCGTTGTCCGCCGAGCGGGTGGCCAGTCGCAGGCGCCCAGTCAAATCGAAAATCCAGAGGACGAAACGATCGGTGTTCTTGCGAATCAGCGTCCGCTCGCCCGTGGAGATTTTGACCTTGTAGAGATCGTGCCAGGCTTGATCGCGGTCATTGATCCCGACATACATTGAATCGGGATCGCTCCTGGGCACGGCGTAAATTTGCGCCGTCACTTTTTTCAGATCGGTCAGATTGCGGGCTTTCGGCGAGGCGTCGCCCGCGGGCGGCGCTTCGGCGGGATTGACGGCGTAAACGTTGAAATCCTCGTCGCCGTCTTTATCCTGAACGAACAAAATGTATTTTCCGTCGCGACTCCAGAAATAGCCCGGGATCGGGCGCTTGGTTTCGCTGGTGACCAGTTTGGCCGCGCTAAAAGGCTCTTCAACGCGTTTGACCCAGATATTGCGCGTGTCTTTATAGGGTTTGAGGAACGCGATGAATTTGCCGTCAGGCGAAATCTGCGCCCCGGCGATTTCGGGATTGCCCAAAAACAGTTCCCTGTCGATAAGCGGCGGTTGGCTTGTCGATTTATTCGAGGCCTGTTGCGCCAGCGCCGGAATTGTCAGCGTCACAGCCGCAAGCAGGATCGAACAAATCATATGACAGAATCGAAGTTGTAATTTCATGGTACCTCTTCCTGTAGTATCGGGAGTGGGGAGTGGGGAGTGGGGAATCGATGATTAACTCCTTTGACTCCGATTCCCCACTCCCCACTCCCCACTCCCGATATTTTCATTGCTCCATAGCTTTTAAAAAGATGTCTTCAAGCGAATCTCTCTTGTAATTCAATCGCCGGATTTGCACATTGCGTGCGGCGGCGAGCTTGTAGATGTCGCGGACTTCCAGCCCATCACTCATCACCAGCTTGACGCGCTGTTCGCCGGTCATCGCGTATTCGCACCCCAGCGCGCCGATGGCGGCGGCGAATTCGGGCGTCGCGCCGCGCGTCTCCATTTCGACGAAGCGCCGATTGGCGCGGCGCTCTTCTTCCAGGTCGCAGATGGCGGCGATGTGGCCGCCCTTCATGATCAACACCTCGTCACAGCATTCTTCGACGTCGCGCAGCAGGTGCGATGAAAAGACAATGCTGGCGCTGCCCGAATCGCGGACCTCGCGGATCAATTCGAGCATTCGTTTGCGCGCCGGAGGGTCAAGACCGTTCGTCGGCTCGTCCAGAAAGATCAGCCTCGGGCCGTGGACGATGGCCTGCGCCAGCTTCGCCAGTTGCTTCATGCCGAGCGAATACGTGCCGAGTTTGCGGTAACGCGCCTCGCCCAGGCCGACGTAAAACAGCGCCTCGTGCGCGCGTTCGAGCGCGGCTTCGGAAGGCAGCCCCGACAATTCGGCCATCAGCCTCACGAAATGGACGCAGGTCTGGTTGGCGATGAAAGCGTCGCGCTCGGGCATGTAGCCGACATGAGCGCGAATTTCTTTGATCTCGGTTCTGATGTCGCGCCCGAAAATTCGCGCCGTGCCCGAGGCCGGCTTGTGAAATCCGAGCAGGGTGTGAATCAGCGTCGTCTTGCCCGCTCCGTTCGGGCCGAGGAGGCCGATGCAGCGGCCCCGCAGCGCGCCCTTGATGTCGTGCAAGATGCGTCGCCTGCCGAATTCTATTCGCAATTGGTCCAGTTCAATGATTTGGTTCATTGGTGATTATTGTTGGGGACGTTCTCCTGACGCGCTTTGACCTCGAAGCGGCGGAATGGGCCATATTCGCTGGTGATGCGCACGTCGAGAAACATCTCGACCGGAAAACCTTTTTCCGATTTCAGCGGATTGAAATACTGAAACAGGATACGCTGCGGCAGCCAAATGCCCTGCTCGCCGGTGGTGAAATCGTAATCGGCTTCAATCGCCTTGAACGCCCTCGGCTGCGCGTTGTCGCGAAAGAATATCTCGTGATGCTCGCGCCGAACTTGTCCGGTTTGCGGATCGAGCCAATACTGTCCGCGCATCAACGGGCCGGTTACGTTCAGCTTCTCATAGAGCCGCAACCCGAAAAGGTTTTTCACGAATTCCGTCTGCTCGAATTTGATCACGACCAGTTCCTGATCGCCTAACCGCTCGCGCCCGGCGAACTCGTACTTGAAGTTGCGGCGCAACGCGCTCCAGATCGCAAACGCGTTAAAGATCGTATATCCCGTGAACTGAGTGTCCAGGTCGTAGCGCACGCTTTCACGATTGATGCGATCAAGTTCCTTGCCGGTCGAATCGGCTTTGGCTACTCGCTCGAATAACTTTTCAACACGTTCAATCTGGTTTCTGACCGGCATTGCGTCAACCTCACGGATGTTGCGATATTCGGCGACTTGATTGTGGTCGCGCTGCGACGCGTAGACGATCAGATCGGACACAGTCCGGCGTCGCTGTTCCATCTTGTCTGTCTTCTTGTCGTAAAGCTCGAACACCCTTTTCTCCTCCGCCGTCAAATCCTTGAACAACGTTTTATACTTTTCGCTCAGGGCGCTCGCTTTATCGAGTAGCTCGTCGAGTTGGACCGTCGTTAACGACGTCTCGTTTTTCTGTTGCGCCGCGGCCGGTTTCGATGCCGCGAGACACAGCGCAATCGCGATGATTGTGCGAAAAGCGGCGGCGCGCCAAGCTTTTCTTCTCCCGTCGAGCTCAATTTCCGGTATTGGATTCATCGTGATCCTGTTGTTTCTTGGTCGCGTCACGAGCCGCATCGAGGGCCACTTGCATAATATTGTCGAACCGTCGAAAGACCGCGCCGGACGAGATCAACGCGACTCCGAAAACGAAACCGGCGAATTGCGAGTAGGCGCTGCCGAGAAAATCGCGACCGAAAATGCGCGGCGCCAGCCCAAAGACCGCAGCTCCTACCGCAGCCAGCGAGCAGACGCCCGCCGCAATCAGTGTGGCGCCTAATGCCTTCATGTGACCTCCCGCTATTTCGGCGAGACCTTCGCAGCCGCGTTAGAATTCTCAGCCTTCGTCAGGGAGACGTTCCCGTTGACGCCCCTGATCGAGATGTTGGGGCCGCCCGTCCCGATGCGGGCGTTGTAACGGCCGTGCCGTTTTTCGTCTTTGATCTCCTGGAGGTTCGGCAGATCGGATTCGACCCTGCCGTTGTGGCCGCGCGCGTCGACGTCGGCGTTGACCTCGCCGACGAAGCGCAGAGTAGTGTTGCCGTTGACGTGGCTTAAGTCAATCCCGCTTCCCGTCGAAAGCTTGGCGATAGTCGCGTCAATCCTTCCGTTGACGCCCCGGAATGTAGCCCCTCCGGTCGCCTGCTCGATGTTGATCTTTCCATTGACGTTGCGAGCGTCCACGCCGCCCTCAATTTCGCCGACGTTCACGTCGCCGTTGACGCCGTTGGTTATGAACGCGACTTTGCGCGGCAGCTTCAGAATTACGCGCTGGCGCCCATCCGGGATCGAGCCGAACGCAGACCACACGCTGCGCCGGTCTCCCTCCATGCCGATGCGAAGCTCGCCCGAATCGTGGAGGATTCTGATCTTGCGGAATTGCAAGTCTTCGCGCGTCTTCGCTGAGCGGACAATCAGGACCTCGGCGTGGTCGGTCTCGGCGGTCTCGACGTCTACACGCCCATTGATGCTGGAGACGATAACGTCTGCGCCGGGCTTGATCGTATAACTCCGGCGAATCTCTTCGCGCTCGGTGAAATCAACTCCCTCGCCGCCTTTGTCGACGATCGAATTCGTCTCGGCCTTGTTCGAGTCGGCGCTCGCAATCTCACCTTCCGCTTTCGCGCCGTCTTTGGCGGCGTCTTTGGCGACGTCTTTAGCGCCCTCTTTAGCCCTGGACTTGGTCTCCGGCTTAAAGTCGCTGGGCGCGACGTTCGCGGATCGCGTGTCCACGTTCGCCTGCGCCTGATCGCTCCCGCTGCGGCGACACCCGCCTGCGCACAACGTGAAGATCGCGATTAGTGTGATGATCGATTTCAGCCTCATTTTAATTGCCTCCTGACGCGGTTGCTGTCGTCGAATTGTACGTGAAGCGAAAACGGAAACGCCAACCGATTGAATGAAGTTCCAACCGATTGGCGTTTTCCTAAATAAAGTGTGGCAGCCGGCGCCAGCGCGCGCCAAGAGACACGTCTAGAGAAACGCCCGCAAGCTTCATATTGCAAGCGCCTCCCAGGCTCGATTTCAATACTTCATTTTGCCCTGACTTTTAACGCCGATGCGTCCCCGCTAGAGGCGTTCGACAACGTCACGTTTCCACTGACATCATTTATCTCGATCTCAGAACCGCCGGAGGCGATACGCGCTTTAGATACGTTCCACACCGGTTCGTCATGGCGGATCTCCACATTCTGTAAATCGGGCTTGATTGCGCCGGCGATGCCCCACATGACCAAATCAGCATTCACATCGCCGTCGAAACGCAGACCGACGTCGCCGTTGACTCCTCCGACCTTTATACTTCTGGCGGCGCCAGGCGCGAAGGCCATGTCAACGGCGCCATTGACATCTACAACAGTAACCAGACCGGCATTGAGATTCATCGCCGGTCCCGGCGCCCCCCGACGTTTCAACTTTTGTCGCCCCGCCGTCTCCGCGCTCTGAGCAGCCGCGCGCAATC
>DATEMG010000073.1:0-8549 GCA_035275805.1 Blastocatellia bacterium | reverse complement strand
TGCGCTTTTTGTAATTTTAGGATGTCGTTCAATACGATCTGAACGATTCCTTTTAGAAGAGAAGCTTCAGCCCGAATTGAATCACCCTCGGACCGCCGTCGGCCAGCCGAGGATTACCAAGAAGCGTGTCAGGCGTAGAGGTGATGGTGCCGAAGGTATTCAATGCGCTGAAGTCCACTTGCGGCAGACTCAGGTTGGCGCGATTGAAAAGATTGAAGGCTTCCGCGCGGAATTGCGCGGAGAAGCGATCGTTGATCTTCGTCACTTTGCCCACGGAGAAGTCCACGATGTGCAGTTTTGGCCCGATGATCACGTTGCGCCCGGAGGTGCCGAAGGTTCCGGCCGCTGGAATCGCAAAGGCATTCGGGTTGAACCACATCGCGGCGTCGCGCTGCGCGCCAGAGTCCGGATCGCCGACCAGGTTCGGTCGGTCATTGAGTTCGCCGGTCCCGCTTACGTCCATATTGCCCATAAACGGCGTGATTGGCAATCCACTGGCCCCCGTATAAATCCCGCTGAGCTGCCAGCCGCCGGTTAAAGCCTTCGGCAGACTGCCTAGCGCGGAGCTAAGGAATTCCAGCTCGTAAGTGAAATTCGCCGAGAAGCGTTGGCGCTGGTCGAAGACAGAGACGGCGCGTTCGGCGGCCAGGTTGAAACTGTTTTGCGGGAACGAAACGCCACGCGTTCCGCCGAAGATGCCGTTCGACGCGTCGTCAATCGACTTCGAGTAGGTATAGGCGAGGGCAAAATTCAGCCCGCGCGAGAGCCGCTGCTTGAGCGACGTCTGAAAGGCGTTGTAATTTGAGTTTGCCGAAGTCTCCAGATAATTGATGAACGAAAACTGCGGGAACTGCCCGTTGAAAGGCCGCCGCAACTGGCGCGTCGCCGCCAGCCCTGGCGTCGCCTGATTGATGTCGCGCACGCGGAAGAGTTTCCTCCCCTGCGAGCCGACATAACCGACTTGCAACACCATGCCCGGTATCACTTCCTGCTGTACGTTCACATTGTAGTTCTGAATGTAGGGCGTGCGCAGATCCAGATCGACGCCGAAGATCCCAAAGGGCGCTGTCGGCGCTGTGGCGGCGCCGAAGATCGGAACATTCGGCCCGAAGCCGACCGGCCCTGAGCTGAAGACGCCCAGGCTTTGCAGCGGATTGGTCGCCGGACTGGCCGGCCCGCCGCTCTGGAAGCCTTGCAACAGGAAGAAATCCTGCGACGGCGTGTCGTAATAGAAACCGTAAGCGCCGCGAACAACAGTCTTACCCTTGCCCGTCAGGTCGTAAGCGAAGCCCAAGCGCGGCCCGAAATTGTTGCGATCCGAATCATACAAATCCGACAAACCAGGGGTTCCCACCTGCACAAGCCCGGTCGGGCTTCCGGGAACGAAATTCGCCATCCGGTCGTTTTCCTCTTTAAAGACGCCCAGATATTCGTAGCGCAGTCCGTAATTGAGCGTCAGGCGCGGTGTGATCTTCCAATCGTCCTGCGCGAAGAGGCCGAAGTTATCGGTGAAAGTGTCGCGCCGCGTCGCGCCGCGCAAGATCGTCGAGCTGGGCGCGATCGCCCCCGCCAGGAAATCAGCGAGGTTGTTGAAATTCAACCGCCCGCGCGCGTTTACGTCATTGACCGAATTGACGATTGCGCGCCGGTATTCGCCGCCGAACTTGTAGGTGTGCGCGCCCGCCGAAAAGGTCAGGTTATCCACGAATTGATAGGCGCTGCTGAAGCGCCCGCGCGGCACGTTGGTCGGCGCTCCTAAACTGACGAAGCCTCCGATCACGATCGTCGGCAGTCCCCCTGTCAGCGCGCCCGTGTTGAGGCCCGAGGGGAGAGGGTTGCCGGCGTCGAGCGGCGTGAAGAATTGGACGTAGCGGTTGTAACCGGCCCGCGTCTCGTTGATCAGGCGCGAGCTCAGGACCTGCGAGAAGTTGATGCCGAACAATTGAATGCGCGTCGGGACGACCGTTTGATATGCCGCCAGCGGCGATCCGTTTCCGCTGGTGAGCGGAAAAGTCTGGTTGCCGTCGCCGTAGATGTACCGTGCGTTCACATTGTATCGGTCGCTGAACCGGTAATCGAGTTTGACCAGAAAGTTGTCGCTGTCATTCCTGTTCGGCGCGGCGAACGAAAAATTGTTGCCCGAGGCCGCCGCCGAAGTCGGCGCCGGGAAGAGTGGCAGAAGGGTCGTGCTCAGCGCGTTTTCGGCGCGGCCCATTGCGACGTTTTGCGCGCGCGCGGCGGCGATGTCGCCCGCGCTCGGCACACGCACGAGGCCCGGCGAAAAGACGAACTCGCGCTGGCCTTCGTAACCGCCGAAAAAGAACAATCGGTTCGCAATGATGGGGCCGCCCAACACGCCGCCGAAGTTGTTATTCCGAAATTCCTGCTTCCCGCCGCCGTCGCAATTAGGATTGGAAGCCGGGCAGCGCTCGAAGAAGTTCCGCGCGTCGAGATTGTCGTTACGCAAAAAATCGTAAGCCGAGCCGTGGAATAGATTCGTGCCCGATTTGATGGCGATGTTGACGATCGCGCCCGAGTTGCGCCCGTATTCCGCCGCGCCCTGCGTCTGAAGGTTGAATTCGCCGAGCGCGTCGATGGGGAAGAGCGTCGCGGGCGCGCCGGTCACGCCACCCTGGTTGAACGACGGTTGGTTGCGGAATGCATCGTTGTTGTCCACGCCGTCAATCAGAAAGATGTTCGCCTTCTCGCGTTGGCCGTTGACGGTGAACGAACCGAGCGAACCGCTCTGTGAACGCGGCGCCGAGCCCGCCGAGAGCATAGTCAGTCGGCGGAAATCGCGGCCGTTGACCGGCAACTGCTCCACTTGTCTATTGTCAATGACCTCGAACAGCGCGCTGCTGTCCGGCTGAACGAGCGGCGCTTCGGCGCTGACATTCACCTCGGCCTCCTTGGCTTGCAGTGAGAGCGTGACACTCACGCGAGTCTCCGCGCCGACGTCCACTTTGACGCGCGTCAAGGTCGTGGCGACGAAGCCACTACCTTCGATTTTAAGGGCGTAAAAGCCGACCGGCAATTCGGGCAAGACGTAATTACCGTCCGCATCCGAAGTCGCGCGCCGCGCCGCCCCGGTTCCTTCGCTGGTCGCAGTCACCGTGGCTTTCTGGATGACCGCGCCCTGCTGATCGGTGACGGTGCCGCTAATCCTGCCGGCGATGGATTGAGCCTGCGCGATGACAGCCGCCAACGCGCAACAGACCAATGCCAGGCCGCAATTCTTCAAAGTAACTATTACCCCTCGATTGATTAAAGCGACTCGTGTTCTCATCGCTATTCCTCCCCTAGATGAAAGAGCATTGTTTTCGGTTTTTAGGCCGCATTAGGCGTTGCGGCCTGAAAGAGCATGGTTTTCGGTTTTTAGGCCGCACAAACCCTGCGGCATGAACATTGTATTCCAAGTGTCATTCCATCATTTCAGGGCATCGTCGCACCCGAACGGCAAGAACGGCCCCTCTTAATCCCATATTTGATTTTGGTTTCTTAAATTCCTTGACCTGTTTATCTTACGCGGGCAGGCGTTTTCCTGGATTTATGGAAATCCTGTTCATAATGGGAGAGCGGTTATGATTTGTATTTTCGGGGGTTACTGACTAATGGTGCGCCTGACCTTTCTTGGATTCCAGCGCCTCATCAATTAAGTGTTTATGCGCTTAGCGTTGGATGTGCGCGAGGCATTTTAGTTTGATAAACAGCGGCCTCAGGAGAATCAAAGATCATTATGAGCGCCCGCCCGCTTACGAGCGCGTCATTCGGGTTCGAATGTTTCGATTTTTTTTCAGCGGGAATCGGAGCTACCTCAATATACTCAAACAAGGCACATTTGGCAATAGGCGCCTGATCGGTCATAGATGGTTACGCCAGGGCGCCACCCGGCGCCGGCAGGCGGGAATTGAGTATTGTTACTTCCTCTTTTTTTTCCTGCCGCTCGACTCGACGACCGAGAAATCAACCAGATGCCGATCAATATTCACGCGGTCAACTCGCACGCGGACACGATCACCAAGCTTGAATTGCCGCCTTCTCCCGCGCCCTGTGAGCGTGTGCCTGCGCTCGTCGAAGTGGTAAAAGTCGTCGGTCAGCGTTGCAACCGCAACCAGACCATCAATAAAAAAATCGTCCAGTTCGACAAAAAAGCCGAAGTCCCGAACGTTCACGATCATCCCGTCGAACACTTCGCCCAGGCGTTCAGCCATGAAGACGGCTTTGCGCCACTCATCAATCTCGTTTTCGGCGGCGTCGGCGGCGCGTTCGCGTTCGCTCGATTCTTCGGCGGTCAGCTCCAATTCGCCGAGCGGAATCGGGGCCAGGGCGCCGCGCGGCTGTTTTTTGGCTGGCCTGTCTCTTTTATCCGAGCCGGTCGGCGCAGTATCGCCCGCCGCCGCCCCTGAATCGCCCAGGCTCGACGAGATTTTCAGCAGCGCGCGCAGGACGCGATGTACGATCAGATCGGGGTAGCGGCGGATCGGGGAAGTGAAGTGCGTGTAGACCGGCGCGGCCAATCCGAAATGGCCCAGGTTCTGCGCCGAGTATCGCGCGCGCTGCAGCGACCGCAGCATCGCGTAGGACAGGACGCGCTCTTCAGGCTTGCCCGCCAATTGATGCGACAACCGCTGGTAGTCCTTCGAACTAAGGCCCTCGACCGGGAATTTATAACCGTATGCGGCGGCCAGTTCGGCGAATTCGATCACACGCTGTGGCTGCGGCTCTTCGTGGCTGCGGTAGAGCGAAGGGACTCGCAAACGCTGCAAATGGCCGGCCACGGTCTCGTTGGCCAGCAGCATGAACTCTTCGATGATGCGGTGAGCGATGTTGCGGTCGGCGCGCAGCACGCCGGCCACCCGGCCTTCGTCGTCGAACTCGAAGACCGATTCCGGCAGGTTGAAGTCTATGGCGCCGCGCCGCTCGCGCATCTTGATCAGGATGCGCGCCAGCTCCTCCATCGTTTTAAAAAGCTCGCGCAATTTGTCGTAACGCATCGCCAATTTCGGGTCTGCATGCGTGAGCAGATTGTTGACGTCGGTGTAAGTCATCCGCTCGTCGCTGCGTATGACCGTCTCGCGCAGTTTGTAATTAACCACGCGCCCGCGCCGGTCGACTTCCATCAGCGCCGACATCGTCAGCCGGTCGACTTTCGGATTGAGCGAGCAGATTCCGTTGGACAATCGTTCGGGCAGCATCGGGATCGCGCGTTCGGGGAAATAGACCGACGTTCCGCGCAGCCGCGCCTCGCTGTCGAGCGGCGAGCCTTCACGCACATAAAAACTCACGTCGGCGATGTGAACGCCGAGCAGAAAATTGCCGTTGTCCAGCCGCATCAAACTGATCGCGTCGTCGAAGTCGCGCGCGGTTTCGCCGTCAATCGTCACCGTCGGCTCGGCTCGCAAATCCAATCGCCCGGAGATCTGGCTTTTAGTGACGACCGGCGAAGCCGCTTCGGCCTCTACGATCACTTCGTCTGGGAAGACGTGCGGCAAATCGTGTTTGTGGATGACGATCTGAATGTCCATTCCGGGCGCGTCGCTCGAAGCGCCGAGCCGTTCGATGATTCGCCCTGTCGGGTTGCGGCGCGCAACGGGATAACTCGTGATCTCGACCAGCACGACCCATCCGTCAGCAAGACCGGTTTCCGGCTTTCCTTCGATCTCGATGTCGAAGGGGAATTTTTCGTCCATCGATTCGACCCACGATTCGCGGAATCCGTGGCGCAGCCGGCCGATGATCCGCAAACGCCCGCGCCGCAAAATCATCCCGACTCTTCCGTATCGCTCGCGCTGAAGCGTCGAAACGGTGGCAAGTACGCGGTCGCCGTCGAACGCGCCGTTCAAGTCTTCGGGGTCGACGCGAATGCGCCCGCGAACGCGCTGCCCGACGTCATCCGGGATGAAATTGATCATTTTGCGTCGGCGCTGGCGGATCAGGCCGGTCATCACTTTTTGAGAGCCGGAGAGGCGGTAATTCTGCCCGTAGCGGCGCAGCAGCCCCAAGCTCTCCAAACGGTTGAGCAGCTCTTTGAGCGATTTCCGCCCCGCTCGGTCGAGTCCGAGCGAGTCGGCCAGGTCGTGCGCGGACACTCCTTCAGGCGCCCGCCGCAATTCTTCGATGACGGCGTCTAGTTTCACCGCGTCTGTCTGGTCGATCTGTTTTCGACTACTCATAGATGAGATATCGCTGGCCAACGAGGCGGAGTTATGCGCGGACTTCTTGAGGCGCGAGGACTTTAACTTCTTTCTCAATCTGACCTCCCAGTCTGTCTTTTTCAACCGCCAGATCATATGCGGATTGCAGATTCAACCAAAAGCGTTCTGAAAGGCGAAAGTATCTCGACAGTCTGAGCGCGGTGTCAGCGCTGATCGAGCGCTTGCCGAGTACGATCTCGTTGATCCGGCGCGCGGGTACGCTGATATCCTTCGCCAATTGATACTGGCTGATGTTCATCGGCTTCAGAAACTCTTCGAGCAGGATCTCGCCCGGATGAATCGGCGCGTCTTTCTTCTTCTTCATAACTACCTCCTTCAGTGATAGTCTACAACTTCAACATCGTAAGCGTCTCCCTCACTCCAACGGAAGCAGATACGCCACTGGGGCGTGTCGTATAATTCCGCAAAATACAACAGGACCTTCGCTATGACCAGGAAGACCAAACTCGCGATTTGTCTAGCCGCATCATTAGGTTTATTCACCGGGCTGCTTGACGGCGTCGTCGTTCATTTCGCGACCGCGCAGGGCGGGCGTGTTGACTTCCGGCGCGACATCGAACCGATCTTTCGCGCGAACTGCTATCAATGCCACGGCGCGAAGAAAGCCTCGGCGCTATTGCGTCTGGACGGTAAAGAATTGGCGATGAAAGGCGGGATTTCAGGCGCGGTTATCATTCCCGGAAACAGCAAGGATTCGCGCCTGATGAAACGCGTTTTGGGCGAAGGCGATGAAACGCGGATGCCGCTCGGCGGTTCCCCGCTCAAGACCAATCAGATCGAACTGATTCGCAAATGGATCGATCAAGGAGCTATTTGGCCGGAAGGCGAGCGGGCGAGCGGGCGAGCGGGCGAGCGGGCGAGTTCATTGCCGCAACATTGGGCGTTTGTCGCCCCTACGCGCCCGAAACCGCCCGGCGTGAAAAACAGTTCGTGGGTTCGCACGCCGATTGACGACTTCATCCTCGCCCGGCTCGAAAAACAAGGACTCACGCCGTCATCTGAAGCGGACAAGGTCACGCTGATTCGCCGCCTGAGTCTCGATTTGACCGGACTGCCGCCGACGATTGAAGAGGTGGATCAATTCACTGGCGACGCCAGTCCGGACGCTTACGGCAAACTGGTTGACCGATTGCTCGGCAGCCCGCATTACGGCGAGCGGTGGGGGCGGTGGTGGCTCGACGCCGCGCGTTACGCCGATACAAACGGCTTCGAAAAAGACCGCTCGCGCTCAATCTGGCCTTATCGCAATTGGGTGATCGGCGCGTTCAACAAAGACTTGCCGTTCGATCAATTCACGGTCGAACAATTGGCGGGCGATTTGCTGCCGCGGCCGTCGCTGGAGACCCAGGTTGCCACGGGTTTCCTGCGCAACTCGATGCTCAATCAGGAGGGCGGCGTAGATCCCGAACAGTTCCGCGTCGAAGGCATAATTGATCGCGTCGACGCGGTCGGCAAAGCCTTTCTCGGACTGACGGTCAGTTGCGCCCAATGCCACAACCACAAATTCGACCCGATATCGCAAACGGAATACTACCGCTTCTACGCTTTTCTGAACGAAGACGACGAGCCTGCGATTGAAGTCCCTGACGAAAAGATCACGGAGAAGCGCATAGAGATTCTGTCAAAGATCGCCAAGATCGAAGACGACCTGACGGCCGGAGACGCAGACCTGCCTAAACGAATGGCCGCATGGGAAGCCGGCGCCGGCGCCTACGACACGGCCTGGACGCCGATCAAAGACGGGGAAATCTTCGCGGCCTTCGGGGTGAAGTTCGACAGGCTGGAAGACGGGTCGTTCATCGCCAAAGGCGACAACGCGACTACCAACAACTACATCATCAGTGCGAAGACGAATCTTAAAAAGATCACCGGCGTGAGGGTCGAGTTTCTGACAGACCCGAATCTGCCGCGAGGCGGCCCCGGACGCGCTACAGACGGAGGTTTTTATTTCAGCGAATTTTCCGTCGAAGCGGGGCCCGTCGATAAGCCGGGCGCGCCAAACGCTATGGAGAAGGTTGCGCTCGCCGGCGTGACAGCCGATTTTGAATTGCCCGGCTCGCCTGCGAAGAACGTGATTGACGGCGCCCTCAAGACCCACTGGTCGAGCGACGCCGGGCCGGTCAGGAGAAATCAGAGCCGCCAGTTCGTGTTCGAAACGCAGAAGAGCGTCAGTTACGACAACGGCGTCGCGCTGACTTTCCAGCTCGCGCAGAAGAAAGACGACGCGATTGACACCGAACAGCGGCAGCCGAACATCGGGCGTTTTAGAATCTCCGTCACCGACGCGCCGAACCCGAAAGTCGATCCGCTGCCCGCTTCCGTGCGCGCGATTCT
>DATEMG010000072.1:0-19313 GCA_035275805.1 Blastocatellia bacterium | reverse complement strand
CGCGGCGGATGGATGTTCTTCAAAAAGATGTGGCCCGCGATTTACGACCTGTCGACGACCGAAACATACGTCAACGCCTCAGCTATCGCGTTCAACGTCATGCTGTCGTTCTTTTCGTTCGCGGTGCTGATGGGCAGCTTTTTGATCAACGTGTTGCACTGGGAGCGTGGGTACGAAGCCAGTTTTCTGCTGATGATGTCGATGGCGCCGAAAGAGTCCGCGGAACTCTTCAAAAGCCTCGACCAGGTGTCGCGCGGGCCGGGGGGCAAGGCGACGCTGTTCTCGTTCGCGCTGATGATCTATTCGGCTTCCGGCGTCTTCCAACCGCTCGAAGCGGCGCTCAACCGCGCATGGGGCTTCAAAGAACGTAACTTTATCAAGCAATACGCGACCTATCTGCTGCTGGCGATCGCTTGTGTGGTGATAATGCTGGCGCCGGTGGCGTTGGCGAGCGGCTACGATTTCGTGATCGCCAAGTTGTTGGGAGTTTTCGGCGAATCAGTTAACCCAGCCTGGCGCAAATACATTTTCTATGTCATAGGCCCACTCATCGCGCTCCCGTTCATCTCGCTGATATTTTTCATCATTTATTATTTCGTCCCGAACGGGAAAGTGCAGGCCAGCCAGACGATGTTCACTTCCATAGCCACCGCGTTGTTATGGATGATCGCCATGTTCGGATACTGGCTGGCGCTCCCGCTGTTCGATTTTGAAGGGAGCTACAAAAAACTGGCCTCGCTGATGGCGCTGGTCACATGGGTTTTCATCTCATCGTTCATTCTGATTCTTGGAGCTAATCTCTCAGCGAAAAAAGTGCTGCCCGAATCCTGGACTGGCCGTCTGGCCATCAGGAGAAGCGCGGCGCCGACGGGGGTGGAAGCTCAGAGGAGTTCTTAAGCATTGGTCATTCGTCATTCGTCATTTGCGTCCATAACCAATGACCAATAACCAATAACCAATGTAAATCCGGCACTGCGGTTTTTCCCCTTTCCGTCAGAGCGAATTTCAAACGAGCAAAATCTTCGGGCGCAATGGCCGCCCGTAAGAGCTACGTTGTATCGAAATTATTCGTTACTACGCGGTTATTTTCAGAGGAGGTATGATGAAAAGCAATTTGTTTGCTCGTTGCTTTGTCGTGATTCTATTAGTTGCGGGATTTGTCTGGGCGTTGAGCCCATCAAGTTCCGCGCAATCCGGGCGCAAGCAGGCGCCGGCGACGCAAAAGGAAGGGGGGCCCCAGAGAGATTCCGAAAGAGAGAGGGTTACCAACCGGCCCCTTGCCGACAACACGCCTGTCACCGTTGATGACACCGGGACGATTAAGATGGACACGGCGCTCGTCACCATTCCAGCCAGCGTCATTGACCGCGAAGGCAAATTCGTTCCGTTCCTTAAGAAGCGCGACTTCCGGATTTACGAGGATGGCGTAGAACAGGACATCGAGAGCCTGACGTCGGTCGAAACGCCGTTCCACGTAGCGCTCGTGCTCGACACTTCAAACAGCACGCTGTTCAGGCTGGACGACATCCAGGACGCCGCATTCGCCTTCATCAAGCAGTTGAGGAGCGACGACCAGGTGATGGTCGTGTCTTTCGACAGCAAGGTCCGCTTCCATTGCGATTTCACCAACGATTACGACGTTCTGCGCCAGGCGATAGACGAAACCCGCACCGGAGGCAGCACGAAACTTTATGAAGCCGTCGATAAAGTGGTTGACCGCCTGGCGGAGATCGAGGGCCGCAAAGCCATAGTGCTTTTCACCGACGGCGTCGACACCGCAAGCCGCCGCGCCAACTACCAAAACACCATCGATAAGGTGGAAGAATCGGGCGCGCTGGTCTACCCGATCAAATATGACACCGAGAATGACCAGCAGAGCAGCCCCTCCCCCAGCGCCAGTCCCTGGCCGTGGCCGACTCCGCATCCTCCGAACAAGCGCCGATGGCCGTTAGATAATCTCGCGGCGCCCATGTTCCAACAATGGCCGAGTCGCTCGCCTTCGGGCGGCGCCCAAACGGGCAGTGGCGATTACCGCCGCGGCGCGCGTTACTTGCAGGAACTGGCCGACCGCAGCGGCGGGCGACTCTACGAAGCCGACACGCTCTACAACCTCTCGCAGGCTTTTTCGGCCATAGCAGAAGAGTTGCGCCATCAATACGCGCTCAGTTACTACCCGACCAACGCGAAGAAGGACGGCGCGTTCCGGCGGATCAAAGTCCGCGTCGAAAAACCGGGGATGATCGTGCGCGCGCGCGAAGGCTACCGCGCGTCCACGGGCGGGCAGGCGCCAGGCAACGTGGGCCAAAACGAACGTCCCGAACACAAACGGAAACAGCTGGCGGTCCAGTGACACTTTAGCCACAGAGGTCACAGAGAACACAGAGAAATCATCAATTTCCTCATTGTTCTCTGTGTTCTCTGTGACCTCTGTGGCTAACGCAGATCGATGATATGCTTGCCTACCAGGTCTGAATAGGACTTGTATCCGCCGCTCGAATTTTCCTTGACGAAACTCTCCATCGTTTGAAGGAGCTGAGTGCTGTAATACCCGTTGACCGATTGCGGGTGTTCGTACCCCCACGAGCCGTTGAAGTAGCTGCGGATGATGACGCTGCGCTCGTCGCGCGGCAGCAGGCTGACGTTATCGGCGAAGCGTTTAAACTCGTCATCGCTGAATCCCCGCATCAGGTAGAACTCCACGTTGGAAGTATAAAGAGCCGAGACTCGCTCGCTTCTTTCGTTCAGGTAGCGCGCGATGTTCTTGAGCGCGTGGTCGCCGGCCAGGTTGGCCACGACCGGGATGATCAGATTGCGCTCCTGAAGCGACCGCAGGAAGCGGAAGTCGTCTTCGCTCGCCAGGTAGTTGCATTGTTTGCCGGTCAGGTCTTTTTCGAACAGCAGGTCGCGGTAACTTGGATAGTACCAGCGCGGCGGGCGTCCGCGGCTGGTAAATTTCAGATCGGGTCCGGCGTCAAAAAAAGCGGCGTGAATGCGGTTAATCGTTTCAAGCTCCGTGGAGTCCAGCTTTAAGCCGAAGCTCTGCGCCTTCGATTGGACGTCGGCTTTAGCTTTTTCAAACAGCTCGCGTTTCGGGGAAGTCTTGTCCAGATAGGCGGCGATCTCCTGTATGCTGCGCGAGTCCCACGATTTCAGATCGGGCGGAAGCGGCCTGCCGAATAACAGGCAGAGATATTCGAGCCGGTTACCGGAGAGCGCGAAGAGCGATTTGAAGAAAAGGTGCTGGAGCAGGTTGTCGCGCCTGATGTCCGTGATGAAGACGACGGTGGGCCTGATCTGCGCGATGTAAGAGAAGTTCTGATCCGGCCCGACGCCTATGTAAGCGCCGCCGGCGACCTTCATCTGGCGCATCTTCCCCATCACGTGAAGATAAGAGGCCTCGTTCGAGATCAAATTGTCCGAATCGAAATAGCCGTTCGGCTCGGAAATTTTTTGGACGATCTGCGCGAACTGCTCTTTGGTGAGCGCGCGTTCAAGCGATTGGGATGGCGGATTACGCCGGCTGGGAGTGTTCGCCTCCGCCGGTTCTTTTTGCCGCGACGCGACCGGACGTTCGGGCCGCAGCGACGCGGACTGCGCGAGAAAGCCGAACAAGAGGGCCGGAAGAATGAGCTTCCTGAATCGTCGCATGCTTGAGTCTCCTTCGGAAATCAATCACGAATCGGTATCGGTCACGGTGCTGATTCGTGATTGATTTTCATTGCGCCTTACCGGCGTATTGCGTTATGAGTTAATATTTCGGCGGGAAGAATTTAACCATAAACTCATCAAGAGTTGTACAGGAAAGGCCAATGGCAGCGAAAAATACGGTTAAGAAAAAAACAGCCAAGAAGAAAACCTCTAGCAGAAAAGCGTCCGCAGGATTGAAAACCCTGGCGTTCGACATCGGCGGTTCCGGGTTGAAAGCCTCGCTGCTCGACGAGCGAGGAGAAATGATTACTGACCGCGCTCGCGTCGACACGCCGAAACCTTGCCCGCCCACCCTGCTCCTGGAGAAACTGAAGGAATTGACGGCGCAGCTTCCGCCGTTCGATCGAGTGTCGGTCGGTTTTCCCGGCCCGGTGCGCAAAGGTAGAACGCTATCGAGCGCAAACCTCGGGTCCGACGAATGGAACGGCTTCGATCTGCGGCGGGCGATAGCTAAGCAGACGGGTAAACCCACTGCCGTCATTAACGACGCGGACATGCAGGGCCTCGGCGCTATTAAAGGCGAAGGGGTCGAGATGGTGATCACGCTCGGCACGGGGCTCGGGTCGGCGCTCTTTGAAGACGGCCGGCTCGCGACCCACATAGAACTGGCGCACATCCCCTTCCGTAAAGGGCAGACCTACGAAGAGCAACTGGGAAACCGCGCGCTCAAAAAGGTCGGCAAGATCGAATGGAACAAGCGATTGGCCAGGGCCATAGAGATCTTCCGCGCGCTGACCCACTTCGACAGGCTCTACATCGGCGGCGGCAACGCCGAAAACGTCTCGATCGATCTCGGGCCCGACGTCGAAGTCGTCTCCAACACGCTCGGAATGCGCGGCGGCATCTGGCTTTGGAAGGATACGGATTTGAGCGACGGCGTGCAGAAGTGAAGAAGGCGACAGGGCGACGAGGCGACGAGGAGACGGGGCGAGAATAACTTTCGCTGCTCCTTCATCTTTATGTCGCCCCGTCCCCCTGTCGCCCTGTCCCCTTATGCCTCTCTACCTAGTATCAACACCGATCGGCAATCTCGAGGACATCACGCTGCGGGCGCTGCGTGTGCTGAAAGAGGTCGACCTGATCGCCTGTGAAGACACGCGGCGCACGCGGCGCTTGCTCAATCACTTCGGAATCGCCAAGCCGACGATCAGTTATCACGAACACAACGAGCCTAAGCGCGCCGCCGAGTTGGCCGAGAGGTTGTCGCGCGGCGAATCGATTGCGCTGGTCACCGACGCCGGCACGCCGGGGATTTCCGATCCGGCTTATCGGATCGTCGTGGCCGCCGTCGAGCGCGGGGTCACGGTCACGCCCGTGCCCGGCGCGACGGCGATCATCGCCGGTCTGGTCGCGTCGGGCTTGCCGACCGATTCGTTCCTGTTCGCCGGTTTTTTGCCTGGCAGGAAACAGGCGAGGCGCGCGCGGCTCGACGAGTTGAAGGCGGAACGCGCGACGCTGGTCTTTTACGAGGCAGGGCGCCGGATTCGGGAATCGCTCCTCGACGTCCGGGAGATCCTGGGCGACCGCCGGGCCACGGTCGCGCGTGAATTGACCAAATTGCACGAACAGTTCATCCGCGGCGCGGTCTCGGAGATCATCGCGCATTTCGAGGCTAACGAGCCGCGAGGCGAAATGACGCTTGTCATCGCCGGGAGCCGCGAAGATAATTTAGGGGCGGCGCCGTCAATTTCGGTCAGCGAAGAAGTCGAACGCCTGGAGCGCGAGCGGGGCTTGAGCCGCATCGAGGCGATCAAGCAGGCAGCCCGTTCCAGGGGATTGTCGAAAAGAGAGGCCTACCAATTATTGTTGGACGAGAGGGAGTCAAATGATGATGAGAGCATTGACTGAGAGTTTGATCGGGCGAGCGCTTTCGGCGCTCGCTTTTATGATTATCCTGTCAGGCGCCGTTCACGCCCAGCTCTTGAAAAAGAACGATTACGGCGTCGGAGTCACCGTCGCCGTTTACCAGTTCGACGATGCGCGGTCGAAGCAGTTCGCCGAGGTCAACAAACTCAACCAGACGGCTTCGACCCCTGAAGAAGAGATGGACGCGATCAAGCGCAATTTCGGCGCCGAGGAGCTCAAATTCCGCTACGTCCGCTCCATCGGCTTACGCGAAAGCGAGACCTTCACCGATTCGCAGCCGATGAACGAACGCCAGTTCAGTTTCACGATCGTTCCGCGCGTCGTCACGAAGAGCGACGTGAGTTTCGATTTCACCGCGAAATACGAAGACAAGGTTCTGCTCGAAGCAAAAGGCGTGACCATCGGGAATTACGAGACCGTCATGCTTCGCGGCGCCCGGAGCGGATTCGGGGTGCGCGAATTCCAGGGGCCTGACGGCGTCGAAAAGGCGCCGGAGACGCGCTCGCTGCTCGTCACCATAACCCCGACCGTGACCACAACGCGCAATCTGCAAAACAAGCCTTCCGACATCTCGCGACCGACCGACCAGTTCGGGTCGAAAGTCGAGCTCGCCGAAGGCGACATCTTCGTGATGCCCTCCGTGGCAAATCGCGCCCCGATCAAATTCCCTCCGGGCGCCTCGGTCAAAGGCACGATCACGCTCGAAGGCGTTATCACCCCCGAAGGCCGCGCCACCAACGTCCGCGTGCTCGACACTCCAGACCCCGCGCTCAACCCGAAAGCCATCGAGGCTTTCAGGCAATACCGCTTCAACCCGCCGAAGCTGAACGGGCGCGCGACCTACGCAACCTTCCGCGAGACGATCGTTTTGGGCAAGCAAGATCCTCTGTAGTGGTATAAGCGCGTAGGCAAAAATCCAGACGTAATCGTTTTTCATTTGTCATTGTTCATCGTTCATTTTTCATTTGTCATCGCCTAAGCCGATTTTCTTCAATGACAAATGAAAAATGAACGATGAACAATGAACAACGGCTATGTCGCCGCTTCAAAGCTCGCGGCTCCTTCGGTGGCGAGGAAACCGCCGGACTGATGGGCCCAGAGTGACGCATAAATGCCGCCCTGGGCCAGCAGCGCGCCATGCGATCCTTTCTCGACGATTCTGCCGTGATCAAGCACGACCAGTTCGTCCATCCGCTTCACCGTCGAGAGGCGGTGCGCGATTACAATCGCTGTGCGAGTGGCCATCAGGTTCCAAAGAGCGTCCTGAATGAGGGCTTCGCTTTCGGAGTCGAGCGAGCTGGTCGCTTCATCGAGGATCAGCACCGGCGCGTCCTTGACGATCGCGCGGGCGATCGCGACCCGTTGGCGTTGCCCTCCGGAAAGCTTCACGCCTCGCTCACCAACCAGCGTCTCGTAACCTAGAGGAAGCGTCTCAATGAATTCAGCCGCGTGCGCCAGTTTGGCGGCCCACCGCACCTCGTCGTCAGTGGCTTCAGGGCGGCCGATCCGAATGTTATCGGCAATCGACCGATGGAACATCGAAGGGTCCTGCGGCACGTACGCGATCGCGCGCCGCAACGCCGCCTGAGGAATCTCGTCAGTGCGCTGTCCCCCCAGCAGAATCCCGCCGCTTTCTATGTCGGCGAAACGCAGCAGCAGCCGGGTGATCGTCGTCTTGCCTCCGCCCGAAAAGCCGACCAGACCCACTTTCGCGCCATGCGGAACCTCCAGTGAGAACTCTTCGAACAGCAACGGTTGAGACGGCTCGTATCGAAAACAAACCTTCCTCATCTCGATTCCGTAATTCGCCGGAGCGAATGGCTTCGCTTCAGCAGCGTCGACCACGGCGGGCGGATCAAGCAGTAGCTCGGTGAATTGTGCGGCTTCCGTCAATGCGCCCTCGAGATTGCGGTAAATCCGATTGAATTCCCACATCACGCGCGTGATGCCGGCGTAGTAACTAAATGTGATGAACACGGTCTGCAGGCCGGCGCCTGTAGATCCGCCTTTTGCCAGCGCGATGACAAGGCCGAGCGCGTTGGTGAGCACGTACATCGGCGCCGTGATCGTGTCGACGCGGAGATTCTGATAGTCCCAGGAACGCAGAGCCTTGGAGCCGTAGTCCTTCACGTTTCGCGCGTGAATCCGCGCCTCTTCGGGCTCTCTGGCGAACGCGCGCACCGCCTCCGCGTTTGAGATCGAATCAGCCACGTGGCCGGCGAGCCTGGTCGAAGCAGCCTCGCGAATGTCTACGAGCTTTCGACGGCGGCGAATTCGCGGCCAAATGAAGGCGAACGTGGCGACGAGCATCACCACAAGCGTAAGAATCAGCCAGGGCGAGTACTTCCACAGCACGAACGCGACGAATCCTAACGGAAGAACATTCGCCAGCACCTGGAAAGCCATGACGTCGAACACGTCTTCAAAACGGCGCGCGTATCCCAGCGCGCGCTTGGTCAGCGAACCGACATAGTTGTCGTGGAAGAACGACAGGTCTTTCGCAAGCAGTTCATCCATCGCTTCAACGTAGAGTTCCTCCAGTCCGCGTATTTCAGCGCGGGCGAGAAGAAAGCCGGCAAGTCGCCAAATCGCTTCACCCGCAAGCCAGACTCCGGTGAAGGCCACCACATACGGAATCAGCTCGCGCAGGCTCGGCCTTTCATTGCTTGCGAACTTGCCGAGCACCCTGGCGATGATCAGCGGCGGCGCGTAAAAAATGAGAATCTGGCCAATACCCGGCAATAACAGCGCCGGAATCGCTACGGCCGGATGCCGGCGGATTTGCGAGGAGTAGCGCCGCACGACTATCCGTAGTGCGGCAGTGAGCCGTTGAGGGTCGCGATTATCTGTTTCGGTAGTCATGGCCGCAAAAAGGTTGAGGTAAATTGAAACTCTTTCGGCGAAACGGCGGATGTTATCACAACGCTCAACGGATGCCCAGTTGTTTATTTACCGCAGAGGACGCGGAGGAGCGCAGAGAGGTTTAGCTTATAGGCCATTGACTCTGAAGATACCGATGTTGAGGGAGCGCTTTTTATGACGGCGCGGGAACAGAAACAGGAATTTCGATTGGAATTCAAGGCAAAAGTCAGGCCGTCTTGCGCGCTTGAATGAGCGCATGATTGAATAGCGCGGCCTAGAAAGGATGCTGATTTGCCACGACAATTGCTGGAATCGGAGATAGTTTTTAAAGGCGCCGTATTCGACGTCGAACGCGACAGGTTGCATGAAGAGAACGGGATGGAGATCATCCGCGAAGTCGTTCGTCATCCTGGCGGCGCCGGCGCGTTGCCGTTGTTCGACGACGGGCGAGTCGCTCTGGTAAAACAATACCGCCATCCGGCGCGGCGTGAGTTGCTGGAAATCCCGGCGGGCAAAATTGAAGACGGTGAGACTCCCGAAACCTGCGCCGCGCGAGAGGTGGAACAGGAGATCGGGTTTCGCGCGGGGCGGATTGAAAAGCTGGCGGAGTTCTATTCGACGCCGGGATTCTGTGAAGAGAAGCTTCACGTCTATCTGGCGACCCATCTGACTCCGTCTTCACAGGCCCTCGACCACGACGAATTGGTCGAGGTTGTTTATCTGCCTTTCGCCGAAGCCGCGCAGATGGCCGAGCGCGGCGGGATCGAAGACTCGAAAACGATCATCGCTTTTTTACTGGCCGTGAAGAGGGTTCAATTGGTTTAAACGCTATGTCTTCTACTGTTTATTTTTGTCCTACTTGCGGACGGGCGCTGGCGTCCGGTCCTGGCGAGAGCTGTCCGCAATGCGCGCCTTCGTTTCATCCGGAGCCGACGACGACACAATCCGTGGCGAAGTGGTCGGACTTGCCGTTGGCGTTCGTAGTTTGGGGCGTCAGCGGCCCATTCTTGCTGATGCTGGATTATCTTATTCGTTTCCGCTACTGGTTGAAAAACAGCAGTCTGCCGGAGATTGAGATCACGCCGCTGGCCGTTAAATTATCGCTCGCGATTACGCTGATGATGCAGTTGGTCGGGCTCGTGGCGGCGTGGATGTTCGTCACCAGAATGCGGCGACGGCCTTTCTGGCGGTCTCTGGGCTGGGGATGGATACCGCAGTTCAAGCTCGTTCACGCCATCGGGCTGGCGCTTTTGATGATCGGCGTCGGGGTCGCGGCGGAGCATACTTTACCTCACAAAGAGACCGACCTGGAAAAATTTCTGAAGATGGGAGCTACGGTGCGCATTATGGTCGCGGCGCTCGCGGTGGTGACCGCGCCGCTGATCGAAGAGATCGTTTATCGCGGCGTCATCTATTCGACCGTCGAGAGCCTGATGGGAAAGGTCGCGGCGGTGACCTTTGTGACTCTGCTCTTTGCGCTTGTCCATGCGCCGCAATACTGGGGGAGCGTCGCCGCCCTGACAGCCATCCTCTCATTGAGTTTCGTGTTGACGCTATTGCGCGCCTGGACGGGCAAATTGCTACCCTGCTTCGCGACTCACCTGGTGTACAATTCGGTTCAGGCCTTGGCCTTGCTCGTGGCGTCGGAAGATGCGACGGGAAATCAACCGAGCCAGATCGCGCTTACGATGGTGTGGAGAATCCTGGGATTGGAGGGAATGAGCTTGTGACCGATTTTTTCACAATGATGGAAAAATTGCAGGGGATGTTTGACAGTGATGATGTCGAGGTAGTCACCAACGACGGCCGAAGGGTCCGAGGACGAATTGACAACCTACGCAGCACTCAGCCTTTCAGCAGACCCGCCGTCAAAATCACAGAGCCCGACGGCAAGATCACCAAAATTCTGTTCGCCGACATTAAAGAAGTGATCAATCATGGAAAGAGATAGCGCCGGGCGCGCCTCGATCGTCTGACGAGAACGCCCTCGGCCCGGCGCTTGAAACCTTTAGCTCTTGTCGTGGGGACGCTTGAAAGTGTATTTGACGTATCGGCTGCTCGAGAGCAACTCCTCACCCTTGTTGGTGCGGTGAACAGCATAGCCATCAACGTAAACTCCTACCAGCTCCCATCCGTCTTGGCCCAGTGAATTCAACCCCGCGTCGACATTGGCTTCGATGAAATCTTCGCCCGTGACCCGTGAGCCGATCTTGCGAATCTCACCCCAATCCACTGTCTTGTATTCCCATTTCATCTTTATCACCTAAACCTTCCTTTCTGAGTTAGCTACGGTAAAGATCTATGGGGGGATGGTTGCGGGAGCTATTTTACTACAACAGTTGAGGCTTTCCTCAAATGATACGAGGGGCTGGCGAGATAAAATTAGGAGCGTGTCCTCACCTAATTTGGGCTTCGATCTTGGGCAAACTGAGCAGAATGACGTCGCCGACGATTTTCAGGCTGCGCGGGCTGATCTTATCGAGCGTGTCCTCCTTCGTGTGCCAGTAATCGTTCTCTCCGGGAGAGCTACCGTACTCTAAGTCAATTATGTCGACGGCGGGAACACCCGCGCGGAGAAAGGGCATATGGTCGTCATCGCCAATAGAAAACGGGCGGTCCGGAAACTCCTTCGCGTGGCCGATCTGCCGCGCCGTTCCCCAGATCGCCTCGACCATCCATTGCGAAGAGGTTTCCTCTTCCGGGATCGTCAAATCCTTGTCGCCTATCATGTCGAGCAGGATCATCGCCTTTAGGCGACTCAGTTGTTTTTCCTTCTGCAGCCGCTCGACCATGTAACGGCTGCCGTAGGTGTGGTCCTTGCCGTTCAGGCACTCGCTCCACTCGCGGCAAAAGGCCTCTTCGCCGTCGAAGAAGACGAACCAGTACGTGTATTTCCTCTTCCGGCCCGCGCCCTGGTTCCCCGGCTGACTTTCCGCCGCCATGACGCGCGCGATTTCGAGCAGCGCGCCCGTGCTCGACCCGCCGTCGTTCGCGCCGACGAAGGTGAATTCTTTAAACGGCTTCGTGTCGTAATGGCTCGCGATGATAATTACGTTCGAACTCTCGCCGGGCAGCTCGGCGACGACGTTTTTGAAATTCACCTTGCCGCGCGGCGTGTTTTCGGAGAATTCGTCGAGCGTCGTCTTCAGGCCGTAGCCCTTAAGCTCGCGGACTATGTATTCGCGCGCCTTTTCGATCGCGGGCGAGCCCGGGGGTCGGGCGCCCAATTCGACCTGCGCCTTGACGTGATTGAAAGCGCGCTCGCCGTCGAAGGCGGTCGTCTTTGTTTTATCTTCCTTCTCGGCGCTTGTCTTCGGAACCGGAGTGTTTTCGACCGGGGGCTTTAACGAACCGGCGCCGTCGGCGCAAGCTAATGTTAGGGCGGCGGCGACGAGCAGCGCCAGATTGCGGATTGCGGATTGCGGATTGCGGCAGGGCTTAGCCACAGAGCCACAGAGCCACAAAGCCGAAGAGATAGAGAGATGGAGGGAAAGAGAGAAAAATTGACGCTCTATCCATAGAGATCTCTCCGTTCCTTCCTCTCTCCTTCTCTGTGTCTCTGTGCCTCTGTGGCTGATCTCCGCAATTCGCAATCTCATTGGTCTGGTCCCGTGAAAGTCAGAATGTTTATCAGGAAGTCGCGCAGTTGGCGGCGGTCCACGACGGCGTCGAGCATGCCGTGATCGAGCAGGAATTCGGAGCGCTGGAACCCCTTGGGCATCTTCTGGCGTATCGTCTGCTCGATCACGCGCGGGCCGGCGAATCCGATCAGCGCGCCGGGTTCGGCGATGTTGAAATCGCCGAGCATCGCGAAACTGGCGGTGACGCCCCCGGTCGTCGGGTTTGTCAAGAGTGAGATGTAGGGCAGTCTGGCGTCGTCGAGCCGCGCCAGGGCCGCCGAAATCTTTGCCATCTGCATCAGACTGAGCGCGCCTTCCTGCATACGCGCGCCACCCGAACACGAGACGACGATCAGCGGAAATCGTTTCTCGACGCAGCGTTCGATCGCCCGCGTTATCTTCTCGCCGACGACCGATCCCATGCTGCCGCCCATAAAACCGAACTCCATCGCGCAGATCACCAACCTCCGCCCGCCCATCTCGCCCTCGCCTGTGAGCAGCGCGTCGAGCATCCCTGTCTGCTTTTGCGATTTACGCAGTCGGTCGACGTACGCGGCGTTGTCGACGAATTCGAGTGGGTCGGCCGGCGCGACTTGCGCGTCACGCTCGTCGTATTGGCCGCCGTCGAAGAGCATTTGCAAACGCTCGCGCGAACTGAACCGGAAATGATGGCCACAGGTCGGACAGACGTTCAGATTCGTTTTCAGATCTTTGCGATAAATAGTCGCCGAGCAATCCTCGTTCTCACATTTGACGAAGATGCCTTCGGTCTTGACTGTGCGTTCTTCGGGCGGGGCCGGGGCGCCTATTTTGTCAGTTTCGCGCTTGAACCAAGCCATAGTTCCGTCATTCTACGCAGTGGCCTCAGAAGTGTCAAAGTACGCAACCAGCTTCGACAGGTCTACGTTGCCGCCGGAAAGCAGAACGCCGACGCGTTTGCCCGTGAAATCGAACTTATGATGAAAGACCGCCGCCGCCGCCGCCGCGCCCGACGGCTCTACCAAGGTCTTCATTCGTTCGAGTATGAACCGGATGGTCGAAATTAGCTCCCGATCATTGACCAGCAGGATGTCTTCGACGAGTTCGCGGATTATGGGGAAGGTCAATTTGCCGGGGGCAGTCACCTGCAAACCGTCAGCGATGGTTTTGGGGACGGGAATCTCGACGCGCTCGCCTTTGCGGAATGACTGCCACGTGTCATTGCCAGCCTCCGGTTCGACGCCGAAGAGGCGGATTTTGGGGCGCATGTGTTTGGCCGCCACCGCGCAGCCGGCGAGCAACCCGCTGCCGCTCGTCGGGACCAAAAGGAAATCGAGATCGGGAACATCTTCGAGCAATTCCAGGGCCGCCGTCCCCTGCCCCGCCATGATTGCGTAATCATCGAACGGCGGGACGAGCGTCATCCCGCGTTCGCGGCAGATTCTCTCCCCCACTTCTTCGCGGCGCTGATTGTAGCGATCGTAGAAAATCACCTCGGCACCGTAAGCGCGGGTCGCCTCGATTTTGATCTGCGGCGCGTCATGCGGCATGACGATCATCGCCTGAACGCCTAAAAGCCTCGCGGCCAGCGCCGTCGCCTGCGCGTGATTGCCTGATGAGTAGGCGAGCGCGCCGCGTTTGCGCTCGTCATTGCTGAGCGAGGCGAGTTTGTTGTACGCGCCCCGGAACTTGAACGCCCCGACGCGCTGCAGGTTTTCGGCCTTAAAGAAGACCTCGCAGGCTGAATGTTCGTCGAATTGCCTCGACGTGAGGACCGGCGTGCGATGCGCCACGCCCTGCAGTCGTTCACGGGCTTCCAGGATGTCGTTGAAAGTCAACATAGTAGTTGTTGTCCTCGCAGTAAATGGGGTGTAAAATTTTGTTCGTAGCCATTCAGCAATTATCGGCTAATCGAAACCAGAGACTTTTGAAATCACAGGATAAACTAAAGCGGGGCGCAACCGAAATGCGGTCGCGACTCTTGGCCCATCCATAGATGCTTCCGAAGGACGCATCCAAAGACTCTCCCCCAGAGACATCCATTACCAATATCAACGGTCCATTTTCGTTAAACCCAGTTTCATAAATTCTATATGTGGTTTACAGAGATCAACGATGAGTAGCGATAAAAGCCATATATTTTCAATAAATATTTCTCCAATATTTCTCCATATTGTTTTTAGACGGGTTTACATAGCAGATCTTTGAAATTGTTGAGCGGAAAGTTGTGAGGGACGCAAGGGTCGGCGACGAAGCTGGCTGAAGAAGCGCCCCTCAATTAAAGATTTTCTTGACCGAGTCGGTATCGAGGTTCGCGCCTGTCAGGACGTTGACTACAGTCTGTCCTTTGAGTCTTTCGCGCAATTTGACGGTCGCCGCCGTCGCCACCGCGCCCGCGCCTTCGACCAGATTATGCGTTGTCCGCCAGAGCAGCCGGATCGCGTGAATAATCTCGCTGTCGCTGACCAGCGCGATTTCGTCGACTCCGTCACGGATAATATCGAAGGTCAGCGCGGCAGGGACTCTCGTGGCCACCCCGTCTGCGAACGTGCGCGCTTCCTCGGTCTCGACGATGTGGCCTTCTTTCCAGGAGAGGTAGACGCTCGGCGCGCCTTCGGCCTGCGCTCCGTAGATCCTGGTTTCGGGAGAGAGCGCTCGGAAGGCCGTGATCACGCCGCAAACGCCGCTGCCCAACCCGACGGGAACGAAGATCGCGTCGGCCTTCTCGCCCCTATCCTTGAGCGCCTCAATGATTTCGATCGCGTAGGTCCCGACGCCGTTGATCAAGTGCGGCTCGTTGGCCGAGTGGATGTAGCGCAGGTTTTCGGCTTTCGACAGACGCTCAGCCTCTTCGCGCGCCTCGTCGAAATCGCGGCCGTGTTCGAGGAGCCGCGCGCCGTAAGCCCGCATCGCTTCGTTCTTTTCGGGGTTGTTGCCGAACGGGACGACGATCGTGGCGGGGATCGAATAAACGCTCGCGGACAAAGCCACCGATTGCCCGTGGTTGCCCCTCGTGGCCGTGATCACGCCGTCGTGCGAGCGCTCACGCGCGAAGTGGCTCATGTAATTCAACCCTCCGCGAATTTTAAACGCCCCGGTGATCTGGTGATTCTCGTGTTTGAGGAAGACTCGAGCGCCGATTTCTTGCGTGAGCGTCGGGTATTCGATCAGCGGCGTCGGCGTCAACGCGCGATAGACGACCTCGCCCGCGGCGCGAATGTTTTCGACTGAAATTTGGGATTGCATACTGGAATCTGATTCGGGAGTAGGGAGTATGGAATGGGGAGTGGGGATAGGAAAGGGCATCTTTTTACCCATTCCCCATTCCCCATTCCCCATTCCCCACTCCCCATTATTCATTCCCCACTCCCGACCTTTGTGATCTTAGCATTGTGTCGGGTAAAATGCCTGTCGCAACCCTGATGATTGCCGATCAAGAGTCACTGCCGACCCACGATCCGCAATCCGCGATCTAAAGTCAGAAACCCCAGAATATGATAACCATCGGAATTCATTATCTCGGAACCATCGCCTCGCTTGACATGCGCGGGAAGTTCATCAAAGGGCAAGGCGGTTTCCAATTGCAGATGCTCGTCGACAAGGTTTTGCAGGCGGGCACGAGCAAAATTCTCCTCAACCTGACCGAAGTGCCGATCATCGACAGCATGGGCATCGGCGAAATCGTCCGCGCCTTTAAGCGGGTTCAGGAAGCTGGAGGGACTCTCAAACTCGTCGGCGTGACCGACCGCGTATACGGCGCGTTGAAGATCACGCAACTGCTCGACCTGATCGAAAGTTTCGACACCGAGGAATCGGCGGTCGCGAGTTTTGGTAAGGAGAAGAAAGGAAGAAGCAAAAAGAAGAAAACGGATGAAGAGTCCGAAGAATCGGGCGACGAGAGCGCTGATAACGAAGAATGAGGCAGGCTACTTAATGACGCCAATGGCGCCAGCGTAATAGCCCTCCTTATGCTTCACCCTCAGGTTTGACCATCCTTTCGGTGGTTTAACGTTAACCTTGACCTTGCGCCAGTGGCCGTCGCGGTTCACGTTGGTGGGGTTATAGCCGATGCTGTATTGATGCCTGAGTTCGAGCGCGATGCGGGTCGTAAGCTCCTCCAGTTCCGCGCCTGATTTGGGGAAGAAGGCTTTACCGCCCGTGGTCTGGGCTATCTCCTCCAAAATCGCCTGCCCCTGCATGTCCAATGTTCCGCCCGCTCCGCCGCCCATCTCTACGATCCCGATGCAATAGATCTGCACGCCGGCTTCCTTGAGCAGTTTGCGCAATTCGCCGTAGGTGTAGCGCGAGGAATTGTCCTGCCCGTCCGAGATCATGAGTATCGCGTTGCGGTTGTGGCGCCCCTGCTTGACCTTCTCGACCCCCAGATACGTCGCGTCGTAGAGCGCCGTTTGACCGCCAGGGTCAACCAAAGTGAGCTTATTGGCCAGCGCCTCGCCGTCGGTGAACTCGGCCAGCAGGTTGGCGCGCTGATTGAACCCGACCAGGAAGAAGTCGTCGTCACTGTGCGAGGTCTGGATGAAGGCCTTGAGCGCGTCTCTGGCGCGGTCGAGCTTGCCTTTCATGCTCCCCGACACGTCGAAGACGATCCCCATGTTGACTGGCGAGTCGTCAAAACTGAAGTGAGAGATCTCCTGCTTGACCTTGTCTTCGTAGATCTCGAAGTGATTTCGGTCCAGCCCCATCACAAGGCGGTCGAAACTGTCAGTCACCGTGACAGTCATCGAGACCAAATCGGTCTCAGGCATTGGAAATCGATCTTGGCCTCCGGGCTTCTGATCACGAGACACGCCACCGGGCGATTGGCTGCCGCCGGGCGATTGGATATTTGATGTCTGACCGGCTGATTTACTCGGTTGCTGGTCTTGCTGAGCGGCCTGCTCAATGCGAACCTGAGCGGCGCAGAAGAATAGCGCCAGTAGGGCGATAAAGATTCTATTAGCGCGCATCATGTCCTCCTTATAAAACGGGGCCGAGGAATCGCGTAGCGCTTACCGCTCACTTTTGCCGGCGACCGCGTAATATCCTTCTTTGTGCTGCACCTTCAGGTTGGATAATCCTTTCGGACCTTTGACATTGACTTTGATCTTGTGCCACTGGCCGTCCTTCTTCACGTTGGTCGGGTTGTAGCCGATGCTATATTGATGTCTGAGTTCGAGCGCGATGCGGGTCGTGGCGTCTTCCAATTCGGCGCTCGATCGCGGGAAGAAGGCTTTACCGCCTGTGGTCTGGGCTATCTCCTCCAGAATCGCCTGCCCCTGCATGTCCAATGTTCCGCCCGCTCCGCCGAACAGTTCTACGATCCCGATGCAATAGATCTGCACGCCGGCTTCCTTGAGCAGTTTGCGCAATTCGCCGTAGGTGTAGCGCGAGGAATTGTCCTGCCCGTCCGAGATCAGGAGTATCGCGTTGCGGTTGTGGCGCCCCTGCTTGACCTTCTCGATCCCGAGATACGCCGCGTCGTAGAGCGCAGTCTGCCCTTTCGGATCGACCAGTGTGAGCTTATTGGCCAGCGCCTCGCCGTCGGTGAACTCGGCCAGCAGGTTGGCGCGCTGATTGAACCCGACCAGGAAGAAGTCGTCGTCGCTGTGTGAGGTCTGGATGAAGGCCTTGAGCGCGTCTCTGGCGCGGTCGAGCTTGCCTTTCATGCTCCCCGACACATCGAAGACGATCCCCAAGTTGACCGGCGCGTCGTCATCGCTGAAGAAGGCGATCTCCTGCTTGACCTTGTCTTCGAATATCTCGAAGTGATTTCGGTCCAGCCCGGTCACCAGGCGGTTATATGCGTCAGTCACCGTGACAGGCAGCGAGACCAGATCTGTAAACTCCTTGATTCGGTCCTGGTCTCCTTGATTGGTCGATTGTGGCCGCAGCGGTTGCAGCGGAGATTGTTTCTCCGGAGCCGGAGTCGTTTTAGCTTCCTGTTTCTGCTCCGATTCCTGCTTCTGCTCGGGTTTCTGCTCCGGCTTTTGCCCCGATTCCTGTTTCTGCTCCGTCTTCTGCTCCTGCGCAACGCCGCCTGGCGAATGCGGCATTTTCGGCAAGAAGATCGGCCATCTCACTGACTCTCCGCCGCCAGGCGCTTGAGGACCAGACGACTTAGAGTTGGGCTCTTTGCTAGGGGATTTATCAGGTTGCGGACCTTGCTGAGCCGCCTGCTCGACGCGAACTGCGATAAGGCAGAAGAATATCGCGAGGAGAGTGATGGTTGGCGGACCTAAGATTCTGTTCTTACACATCGTATCCTCCCTTCAAAAATACATCCCAGCGCAAGAGGGGAGTTGAACGATTCGGGAAAACAGGCCTCAGCCTGTTGGTGGTGGAAAGATCATCGCTCAATTCCGGCGCCTCGAAATTTGGCGCCAAAGTTTGCTGCAAAAATTGTAAAAGTCAATGGGTTGGTAATGGACAACGGACGCATTTTAGCACATCGGGCGTCACGCGCAATCACTTTAGGGTTCCACGGTGATCAGACGGTTGAGCGAGGCGATGACGCCACGGCGCGAGCGATTGGCGTTGATTTGTCGCGTCCAGACGCAGAAATGTTGCGGGACCTCTTCAAGAGTTTCAACGATATTGACCACGACGCGATCGAAACTCATCTTCGCCCCGGCAACCTCTAATTCCGTCGCGCCTATTTCGAGACTGATCTCGGGGCACGACGTGCCCTTACGGAAACCGGCGGCCACATCTTTTCGTTCCGCCCTCGCCGGAATCGAAGTTAACGGCTCGCCAGAGGCCTCCGCTATCTTTTTCCGCGCCACTTCGGGAATCGTGAAGACGAGCGTTCCGACCACGGTGTCGTCGTAGTTCGCCGCCGTGAGCGTGAATGTGACGTTGACCCGAACCTCGCAAGCCTCTGAGTCTCCAAGTTTAAACATGGCGACGGAGATCTTGGGCGGAGTCGTGTAGACGACCTGAGGCGTTTGCCGCGCGTCCGCTGCTTGCTTGTCCGCCTCCTGGGGGCCTGATGATTGAGGAGCCGATTGCGCGAAGGCTGCGGCGCCGGCGGCAAATAAGAGGGCGAGAGCAAAAATCTCGTTCGGTAATCTCCAGTTCATACGGATTTAATCCGTTTCGTCTTCGAGAAGCGGATGCGGATACGTCCGCGATACTAATCGTCGCCCATCAATCTAGCAAGTAACCCAATTCCTTTCAACGGGCCTCTTCCCGAGGGCGCGCCACTAATCGACACCTCCCTTTCGTGGCGCGGACTTTAGTCTGCGCTACGCGGGAATGTAAGGCATGCGCAGACTAAAG
>DATEMG010000071.1:0-5826 GCA_035275805.1 Blastocatellia bacterium | reverse complement strand
TCTTCGCCCTCGACAGTCCCGGCCAGGATGTAAGACGCCGTGCCCATCGTGCCGCCGATTAACACCGGCTGGCCCGTTTTTTTGAAGACCTCGGGCAAGTCCGGATGGCCGGGGCCGAAGGCGCGCGTCGCGCCTTTGCGGTGTACGAAGAGCCGGCGACGGCCGCCGTCTGAGTCGTGCTCTTCGACCTTGCAGGTGTTGTGCGAAACGTCGTAGAGCAGCTTCAACTCGGCTTGCGGCAGAATTTCGGCGAACGCCCGTCTGATCAGATGCGTGATGATCTGGCGGTTGGCCAGGGCGCAATTGATCGCGGCGCGCATCGCGCCCAGATATGCCTCGCCGACCGGAGAGTTGATCGGCGCGCAAGCCAGCTCGCGGTCGGGCAGTTCGATCCCGTAGCCGGGCGCGCTTATCGTCATTCTCTTCAAGAACTCAGTCCCGATTTGATGGCCCAGCCCGCGCGAGCCGCAGTGAACGCTGATCACCACCTCATTCGGCCGGACGCCGAAGGCCGAAGCTATGTCGTCATCGTAAATGTCGGCCACGCGCTGAATTTCGCAGTAATGATTGCCTGAGCCGAGCGTCCCCATCTCCTCACGCTGGCGGTCGCGCGCGCGCGCCGAGACGGCCTCGGGACGGGCGCCTTGCATCCGGCCGCGCTCCTCGATGCGCTCCAGGTCCCGCGGCGTCCCGTAACCACAGCCCACGGCCCAGCTCGCGCCGCCCGCCAGCATCTCGTCCATCTCGGCGTCGTTCAATTTGATCTTTCCCCGGCTGCCTACGCCCGCAGGCACGTGACGAAAAAGCGCGTCGGCCAATTGAGACTTCACCGGTTCGATCTCCTCCGCAGTCAAGCCGGTCGTCATCGTTCTGACGCCGCATGAGACGTCGAAGCCGACCCCGCCGGCTGACACCACTCCGCCCTCGTCGGGATCGAATGCGGCCACCCCGCCTATCGGGAATCCGTAGCCCCAATGCGCGTCGGGCATCGCATATGAGGCTTTGACGATGCCCGGCAGCGTGGCCACGTTCGTCGTTTGCTCAAAGACCTTCTGGTCCATGTCGCGGACCAACTCTTCGGTCGCGTAAATGACGGCCGGCACGCGCATTCTCCCCGACGCTTTGATGAACCATTCGGTCTCTGAATGGCGCGTGAATTGTGAAATGTCCATAACAACTCCATGGGAAATAGCCACGTAGTAACGAATTTATTCGCTACTACGTGGGCGCCACTACACATCGACGACGCACTGCGCCAACCATGCGCCGGTCTCGCCGCGCGCGACTTTCAGTTGCGTGTAAGTGGCGCCTTTGACCTCCACGGCCGGATTGTGTCTGCCGATGTCAACCGGCTCTCCCCACGCCTTGCCCTTCAAACGAGAATCGTCAAACTGAACCTCGAAGCGCGCGAATAGCATCCGGCGTGTCGCCATTTGATAGATCAACGCATTCAACCATTCGGCGAACAGCAACTCGTCGTCAGGGGCCTCGCATTCGACATCGATCTCTTCCAAAGGCGCGACCCCTTCAGGGTCGGTAATCACCGCTGTCAGCGCGACGGCGGCCTGCTCGAAGGCCTCTTCCCTGGTCGCGCCGACGCCGCGAACCCCCATATCGGCCTCGTGTGGAAAATGCTCCCAATATGTTCCAGGCATAAATGTTCAAACAATGTGGCCGCAATTGTTGTGCCGGGGCGCCAGAAAAGGCGCCGCCGGCGCGCTCGACGCCTTAGATATTCGTAAAGAGCCTCCACGTCGAGTGGCGACGCGATGAAAGGATGAAAATCGCGTGGCCGGGGTAGGGCAAACTGGCAGTTTGCCTGGTTTTCCCGAAAGGCCGCATGGAAGGAATCATGGCAAACTGCCAGTTTGCCCTACCCTGGCGCCGCGCGACTACGGGATCTGCGCAAGACGTTCTTCCATCCACGTTCAAAGCATGCGCGGTCCCATCGGCGAAATGATGGCGCGGCGTTCGGCCATGTCATCGGCAGTTTCCAACGGAGGTTTTGCTTATGAAGACGATATTTTGGAAGACGCTATTCTGTAATGCGTTGCTGCTCGGCGCGGTCCTCTTGATTGTGTTCGGTTTCACTCGTTCGGGGGCGGACGGGAACGATGAGAGGCCGAAAGATGTCATGAACGATAACAACCGGAATGAGAGGAAGACCCTGGAGATGGTTTTCGCCCTCGATACGACGGGTTCGATGGGCGGATTGATCGAAGGCGCGAAGCAACGCATCTGGGGAATTGTAAATGAAGTGATGCAATCGGAGTCGCGACCTAACGTGCGGATCGGCCTGGTGGCCTATCGTGATCGCGGAGACCGCTACGTCACCGAGGTCTTCCCGATGACTGACAATCTGGACGCCGTTTATACGACGCTCATGGATTACCGGGCCGAGGGAGGAGGAGATACGCCGGAGAATGTGCGGCGGGCGCTGGCCGACGCCGTCCATAAGGCCGGATGGTCGCAACAATCCGACCAGATCGCGCAAGTGGTCTTTCTGGTCGGCGACGCGCCGCCCCACACCGATTACCAGGATGAGCCGGATACGAAGAAGACCGCGGTCGAAGCCAGACGCAAAGGCATGATCGTCAACGCCATTCAGTGCGGAGACATTTCGGGGACGAAGGAAGCCTGGCAGGAGATCGCGCAATATGGCGCGGGGCGATACTTTGCCATCCCGCAAAACAGTGGCGTCGTGGCGGTCGTCACGCCGTATGACGAGAAGCTCGGCGCCCTCAGCAATCAGCTCGGCGGGACCTATGTCGCCTTCGGCGGAGGGGAAGCCAGGGCTGCCGCGACCGCCAGGCAGGCGGCGGTGGAGACCAAAATCGCGGCGGATGCGCCGATGGCGGCGCAGGCTGATCGCGCAGCGAATAAGGCCATTAATTCCATGTCTTATGCGGGAGACTTTTTGCAGAGCATTGAGAACGGAACCCTGAAGCTTGAAGACGTTAAACCCGAAGAGCTGCCAGATGATCTTCGCAAGCTTTCGCCCGCCGAACGAAAACAGGAAATCGAAAAACGCCAGGCCCAACGCCGGCAGATCCGCGCTGAAATCATGCAGTTGTCGAAAGACCGCGCGGAATTCATCAAGAAAGAACGGGAGAAATCGGGCGTGCGAAACAGCTTCGATTCGGTTGTGGCCGAAGCGCTCAAGGCGCAACTGGCGGCCAAAGGATTCAAATAGAAGGAGGGGCAGCGCAGGGCGTGATCAAGCGGCCGGCCTATGAGATAGCCGATTGATCACGCCCTGCGCCGATGTCACTACTAGACGCCTGCCTCATCATTACTCTCAGTCAGAAGAGGCGATAAATCCGGTCAGTAAAATTAATGGCGCGACGCCGGGCTTGTGGGCTCGATGTCTCTTGACAATACCCTATGTAGACACCTATACGTATAGGTGTCTACATTTATTGTTGAACTAGCAGACAGGGAAGTCGTTCATGTCGCTGAGAATGACGCCCTGAAATAATGGAGTGAAGAATGGCCAAAGGATATCTCTCTTACACAATGGCGCTGATCCTGCAGGCGTTGGACAACGGTTACAAATACGGCCTCGAAGTGATGACGGTGACTGGGCTGGCGAGCGGCACGGTTTACCCGGCGTTGAGACGGCTGGAAGATGCGGGCTACGTCGATTCGAAATGGGAGCGGCAGAGCATCGCGGTGGCCGAGCAGCGTCCGGCGCGCAAATACTACGAAGTGACCGAAGAGGGCAGGGAAGCGCTCGCCGAAGCGCGCAAGCGTTTTCGGCTGCTGGATCATCTCGAACAACCCGCGCCCAAACTCAAACCCGCGCGAGGGAAAGGATGAGTTATGGGCTGGCGTATACGAAAAACTCTCGAGCGGCCCTGGCTTTGGCTGGTACGGCTGATCGGTGTGATCGTGCCGCGCCGATTGCGAGCCGGCTGGCGGCAAGAGTGGGAAGCTGAATTAGCTTACCGAGAGTCGCTGCTGACTGAGTGGGACAAGCTCGATCGGCGCAGCAAACTCGATTTACTCTGGCACAGCGCGGGGGCGTTTGCTGATGCGCTTTGGCTACAACCAAAGAGATTGGAGGACGAAATGTTTCAAGACCTGCGCTTCGGCGCGCGAATGTTGCGGAAGAAACCCGGTTTTACGCTGATTGCCGTGCTGACGCTCGCTCTGGGCATCGGCGCGAACACGGCGATTTTCAGCGTCGTCAACGCCGTGTTGCTGCGCTCGCTGCCTTATCAAAACGCGGACGAATTGGTGATGATTTATTCCACGAATACGCGGAACGAGGGCGAGGGGCCTATTTCGCCGGTCGCTTATCTGAACTTGAAGAATCAAAACGGCGTGTTCACGGAGATGGCGGCGGTCGACAACAGGGGGTGGGCGGCAAATCTAACGGGCGGGGGGGAGCCGGAAAGGCTGCAAGGGTATAAGGTCTCGGCCAATCTCTTTCATATGCTCGGCGTAACGCCGGCGCTAGGCCGGTCTTTCCTGGCCGAAGAGGATCGCCCCGGCTCCAATCGCGTCGTCGTTCTAAGTCATGAGCTATGGCAGCGGCGGTTCGGCGGCGACGCCGGTCTGATCGGCCGCGAGATCAATTTAAACGATGCCTCACACACTGTCATCGGCGTGATGCCCGCCGATTTTCGCTTCCACACCAAGACCGACGTCTGGACGCCTCTCGCTTTTACGCCCGCCGACGAAAAATTCGATGCCAACTGTCTACTCATCGAAGCGCGGCTCAAACCCGGAGTCTCAGTTGAACAGGCGCGCGCCGAGGTCGCTGGTCTTTACCTTCGCCACCTCAACAACCCGAGGTCGAATTCGCGAGTCAGCCTGAAACCACTTCAGGCGATCCTGACGGAGGATGTAGGGCGGATGCTGTGGGTGCTTTTCGCCGCGGTGGGATTCGTCCTGTTAATAGCCTGCGCCAACGTCGCAAACCTGTCATTAGCCCGCGCTTCCGGCCGCCACAGGGAGCTGGCGATCCGTACCGCGTTGGGGGCGGAACGATTGCGAGTCGTGCGCCAATTGCTGGTCGAAAGCGCGATGGTGGCCGTATTGGGCGGCGCGTGCGGGTTGCTGTTGGCGTATTGGGGCATTCAGTTTCTGGTCGGCGGATTGCCGGAATACCTGGCGATGACCAACTCGCGCGTCGCAACGCTGAAGCTCGACGCTCAGGCGCTAGGCTTCACGTTTGCGCTGGCGTTTTTGACGACGATCATCTTCGGCCTGCTTCCGGCGCTTCAATCATCGAAGGTAAATCTCAACGAAGCCTTGAAGGAAGGCGGTCGTGGCGAAACCCAGGGACGCAGGCAGAGCCGCCTGCGCTCGCTGCTGGTCGTATCCGAAATCGCTCTGGCGATGATCTTGCTGGTCGGCGCGGGGTTGATGTTGAAAAGTCTTTGGCGGTTGAATCAGGTCAACCTCGGTTTTAATCCGGCAGGCGCGCTGACCGCGCAGATCGATCCGACCTACAAGGAATTTGACCAAGTCGTTGAGTTTTACCGGAGCCTGCTTGAACGCGTCAACGCGATGCCCGGCGTACAGCGCGCGGGCGTTATCAACAGCCTCGGCTCGTCATGGAATTTCACGATTGATGAACATCCGCCGATCCCGAGAGAGCGACAGCCCGTCGCTTCATACAATCATGTGAGCGGCGATTATTTTCCCACCATGGGAATTCCATTGCGCGCCGGGCGCCTTTTCACTGACCGCGATGTCAAAGGCGCGCCGCTGGTCGCCCTCATTAACGAAACGCTGGCGCGTCGCCATTTCCCAAACGAAAATCCGATCGGCAAACACGTTTACTATCATAACGCTTCGCGCGAGATCGTCGGCGTT
>DATEMG010000070.1:0-5608 GCA_035275805.1 Blastocatellia bacterium | reverse complement strand
TGATCAGGCCGCTCCAGGGCTTAATCTCCTTTTTCCCTCCACCGCCGATCATGATATTCGGCTCGGGGTACTTGAATACTTCGTCTTTGCGGACTCGCCACTCGCCGCCGACTGCGCGCCGCAGCGTCTCCCCGTAATACGCCGTCAGCTCCTGAAATAATTGCGGATCGGTCTGCATCGTCGAATGCGACCTCAGATAGCCGGCCAGGTAAGCGTCGACTCGCTTCAAGCTCGCGCGCGAATAGTCGAGCCCGCCCGCGCCCAGCCGCAGGCGTTTTTCGAGTCTCGCGACCAACTGCGGAATGTCTTCTAACAGCTTATTGCTGTCGGGGATCAAATCTTCGAGCACGTGGGGGACGCGGTTCGCTTCCTTGTAAGCCAGCTCCGATTCATAAAGCAGGCCGTAACCGGGCACGGTCGTCGGCCTCAATTTTCTTCGCGGATCGGGCGCGGTTATGGGGTAGTAAACCTCGAGCACCTGCCCGCCGCTCAATTTCGTTCTGCTGAATTTCCCCGGTTGTTTGCTCAAATTGCCTTCGTTTTCGTTAGCCAGCAACTTTTGAGCGTCGGGGAAACTGATCTTGCTCGGCGTTGGTCTTTTTGGCGTTTTCGACGGCTGACTTAAAGAGTCTCTCTCGAATGGGAGGATCAAAAGGGCGGCGATTAATGTGAGCCGCGCGATCTGATATGGCGAATACTGCAAGTGAATACTCCTTTGCTTGATGATTGTGTTGCCGTTACAGTACCTAAGGCGGCGCCGAAGGATCCCCCGCGGCGCCGCCCGCGGCGCCGTAATTTATGGTTGCGGAGGAACGAGGCCGGCAATGACTTTATAAAAGCCGGTTGTAGTGGGTCAAGGAGACCGAAGGATGCGCCTAATCTATAGCTTTTTGCTCGGCATCGCGGCCGTCGCGATGCTTCCTTATTTCATTTACCAAGCCATATTCAACCGCAAATACGTAGGCGGCCTCGGTCAGCGTCTTGGCTTCTTGCCGAACATGGCCCCCGACGCATTGAACGAGAAAAGGGGATCGGGCTTGCGCCCGGCGCTCTGGATTCATGCGGTTTCGGTCGGAGAGGCGCTGGCCGCAAAACCGCTGATCGCCTCGTTGAAGGCGAATTTTCCGCAATACCGCTTGATCGTCTCGACCACCACAGCTACGGGGCAGACCGTCGCGCGTTCACGCCTGACCGAAGCCGACTGGGTTTGTTATTTCCCGTTCGACTGGGGCTTTAGTGTGCGGCGCGCGCTCGACGCGATCAGGCCGCGGGCGGTCATCCTGATGGAGTCGGAACTTTGGCTCAATTTTTTGAGCGAATGCGAAGCGAGGGAGGTCCCGGTGATCGTCGCGAACGGCCGCGTCTCCGATCGCTCATTCGCGCGTTCGCGGAAGTTCGGCTTCTTCGTCAGGCGGTTGTACGTTCTGGTCACGCGATTCGCCATGCAGAGCCGCCTCGACGCAGAACGCGCGATCGAATTAGGCGCGCCCGCCGGCCGCGTCGCCGTCGCTGGGAACCTGAAATTCGACATCGGGGACGCTCATGATTCGCCGAAGGTCGTCGATGCGGCGAAAACTTTCGCCCTCGATTCCGCGCCGCTGGTCATCGCGGGCAGCACGACCGAAGGCGAGGAAGAAATGGTCCTCGACGCTTTTGAAGGGTTGCGAAAAGAAGGCGTCTTCGAGCGGGTCAGATTGCTCGTCGCCCCGCGACATCCGGAGAGGTTCGACGTCGTAGCGCGGTCGCTCAAATCCTCGCGCCTTCGGGCGACGCGCCGCTCATCGCCCGAAGGCGGTTGCGACGCCGACGTGATTCTGCTCGACACGGTCGGGGAGTTGGCCGCCCTCTACCGGTTCGCCTCGGTCGTCTTCGTCGGCGGAAGCCTGGCCCCGAAAGGGGGACACAACATTCTGGAGCCGGCGCTATACGCGAAGCCGATCGTCGTTGGACCTCACATGGAGAATTTTCGCGAGATCGCCACGGAGTTCCTTCGCCGTGGCGCTCTCCTTCAGCTGCGAGGCGCCGACCCCCGCGCGTTGACCGCGGAATTACGGGACGCGCTCGCGCGTCTGCTGGGCGACAAGGATTACGCCGAGACGCTCGGCTCGAACGCCCGCCGCGCAATTGACGAAAATCGCGGAGCGACGGCGCGGACTGTCGAGATCGTCGCCGAGTATCTGTAGTAATTAGATCTTGAGATGGATGAAGACCCTCATTTGTCATTTGTCATTGCCGGAGCCGATCCCGATTCAATGCCCTTCAATGCCCCCCAATGGCTAAGGATCATTGGAAGATTTCCGGGCAATGACAAATGAACAATGAACAATGAACAATGTATATGTTTCTGCCGCCTGTGAGTTATCCCTTCATTTACGCGCCGGCCAAAGTTTACGAATTGTGCGTGCGCGCGCGCGCCGCGTTTTACGAAAACCGCTTTTTCGAGGAGCGCAGATTGAAAGCGCCCGTGATCAGCGTCGGCAATCTGACCGTCGGCGGCGCCGGCAAGACGCCCTGCGTGGCTTTCCTGGCTCGCTTCCTGCGTGACGAAGGATATGAAGTCGCCATCCTGAGCCGCGGCTACAAACGCGAGAGCCGGGGACGCGTCGAAGTCTCGAACGGAAGGGAGATTCTGTGCGGGCCGAATGAGTCGGGCGACGAGCCTTTTCTGCTGGCGAAGTCATGCCCCGGCGCGCGCGTGGTCGTGGATCGCGATCGTTACGCGGCGGGCAAGTGGCTTGAAGAGCGCGGCCGGATTTCGGTCTTTGTTCTGGACGACGGGTATCAACACCTGCGGCTGGGGCGCGATTTGAACCTGCTGTTGATAGACGCCTCGGAACCGCTCGATCAGGCGAAGATGATCCCGTTCGGACGATTGCGCGAGCCCATCACCGCGATGCGCCGCGCCGACGCGGTGATCGTCACGCGCAGCGATCAGCCGTTCGATCGTCGCGCGCTCGAAAATGCTATCGGGAAGTTCGCCCGCGCGGACACGCCGGTTTTTTACGCCCATCATAAGATGATGGAGCTGATCAATCTCGATGGCTCCGGGGGAGTCAGCCCACGAAATTTCGCGCGGAAGCGGGTCGCCGCCGTGTCGGGCGTCGCGCGTCCGGACCGCTTCGCCGCCGACCTTGAACGCCTCGGAATGGAGATTGCTCTGCGGCGCGATTTCGATGATCATCACCGCTACACGCGCGAGGAGCTGTCGGAGATCGTCGAACGCGCGCGGGAAGCCCGGGCCGAGGCGATCATCACGACCGAGAAGGACGCGGCAAATCTGCCCGCCGGTTTCGCTGGACTGTCAGCTCCCCCGATTTTCGCCGCCCGCATCGAGTTCGCTTGCGAAAATGAAGATGCGCTGAAAGACCTGGTCAGGTATCAGGTGTCAGGTGTCAGGTGTCAGAAGAAAAATGACAACCTGGAACCTGGAATCTGAAACCTGGAACCTGGAACCTGACACCTGGAGGTGAGGATGCAAAAATACATTGATGATTTCATCAAGCATTTGAAATATGAGCGCAACGCTTCCGACCACACGCTGCGCAATTACGAAAGCGACCTCGTCCAGTTTTACGACCACATCGCGCCTCCCGACAACAAAGGATTCCGCCGCGAGGTCGACGTCCGAGACATCGACCATCTGACGATCCGCGAGTACATGGCCTCGCTGTACGAAAAGAACAAGAAGAAAAGCTCGATCCACCGCAAGGTGGCAGCCCTCAGGACTTTCTTCCGGCACCTCTGCCGCGAAGGGATACTCGAATCGAACCCGGCTAGCCTGGTGCATAGCCCGCGCGTCGAGAGCAAACTGCCGAATCACTTGACTATCGAGCAGATGATTAAATTCATCGAGGCTCCTGAGACCGACACCGCATTAGGCAAGCGCGACCGCGCGATCCTGGAACTGCTGTACGCCAGCGGCATCCGCGTTTCGGAACTTGTCAACCTCAACCTCACGGACATCGACTTCAACAACCAGACCCTTCGCGTCAAAGGCAAAGGGCGCAAGGAGCGGATCGTGCCGTTCGGCGATCACGCCAAGAAGGCTTTGCAGGATTACCTCGGCGTTCGCGGCGAGTTGCTCGCCGAAGCCGACCCTGAAAAGATCGACCCGGCGGCGGTTTTCATGAATTATCAGGGGACGCGCATCACCACGCGGTCGGTCGGAAGGATGGTCGATAAATACGTCAAGCTCTGCGCCGACGTTCACCACATCAGTCCACACAGCCTGCGCCATTCGTTCGCCACACACATGCTCGACGCCGGCGCCGATCTGCGCGCGATCCAGGAACTGCTCGGCCACGTCCGGCTTTCAACCACTCAGCAGTACACTCATGTTTCGATGGATAAATTGATGGAGGTCTACGACAAAGCGCACCCGAAGGCGTGAGCAGGTTTCAGGTTTCAGGTTTCAGGTTTCAGGTTTCAGGTTTCAGGGATTGTTCCTACCTGACACCTGACACCTGACACCTGAAACCTCAATTCTCGTGGGCCAGCAGCGCGGCGCCGATCACCGAGGCCTCGACTTCAAGTTCCGCCGCGACGACCCGGCAATCGCTGACGGCCGCCGTATATGCGCGCTCGCGGACGGCCTCCGCGATGGACGCGGTGAGGAACGGCCGCGCCGCCGGCGCGCCGCCGATTGCGACCATCGCCAGGTTGAGCAGGTTAATGACGTCGGCGATCGCCATGGCTATGTAAGACCCCGTGCGGCTCAGCATCATTTTGGCCAGGTCGTCCCCCGCGTGCGCCTGAGTGATGATGTCCTCGTAGGTGAAGCCGCCCATCGCCCCGAGTTTGGATAGCGACGAGGTTCTGTCTTTCTGCAGCCTTTCGCGCGTGCGGCGGACGACGCTCTCGGCGGAGGCCATCGCCTGTAGCGGAATCAGGCTGCCCGGGTGCTCGGCGTAAACGTTCATATTCCCGATCGCTCCCGCCAGCCCCGATTTGCCCCGATGCAACTGTCCGTTGAGGACCAAGCCCGCGTTCACGTTCGCCCCTATGTGTAGATAGAGCCAGTCGTTCAAGTCCCTCGCGGCGCCGATCGCCATTTCGGCGAAGGCTGCGGCGTTGGCGTTGTTCTCGAAATGCGTCGGGACGCCGAACGTCTGCATGATTTCCCGGCGCAAATCGATCTCCGCCAGGCTCGGCAGTCGCGCAATTTCAACCACGCGATGGGTAACCTGATTGACCAGACCGGGAAAGGCGACGCCGACAGCCGAAACCGGCGCCGTCGCGGCTTGTTCTTCCGCCATCTGTTTGGATACCGACAGGATTTGATTGGCCAGCGCGCGCGCGGTTTTCCTCGCCTCTTCCGAATAAGGCTCGCGACGGAAGGCCAGAACCCGTCCCGCAGGGTCAACCGTTCCGACACGAATGTGATTACTACCCAGGTCTACTCCGAGCAACGCGAACTTGTGGGTTGTAGCCTGAGAAGACTTTCGTGGAGCATTTGTTTGTGTCATAGGATTCACCCGCGGCGGACTATAACGCCGGTCGAGGGGGCTGTCAATTTTCGTTCAGCCCCCCGGCGTCCCTCCCTTACTGAGCCCTTCCTTATAAGTTTTGATTGCTTGCGATGTAGAATGGCATCAAGTATCTTTACGCG
>DATEMG010000069.1:0-18399 GCA_035275805.1 Blastocatellia bacterium | reverse complement strand
GGAATAGGAAACAAGATCTTTCCCCCACTCCCCACTCCCCATTCCCCAGTCCCCGACTCACTTCTGTTCAACGAGCAGCACCTGCTCCGTCTCGTCAAACTCCGGGAGCATCACTTTGATGATCTCTTTTTCAGATGTCGTGACGAACTTGCCAATGTAATCGGCCTGGATCGGTAACTCGCGCCAGCCGCGGTCAATGAGCACGGCCAGTTGCACGCGGCGTGGGCGGCCGAAATCGATCAACTCGTCCATCGCGGCGCGGATCGTGCGGCCGGTGTAAAGCACGTCGTCAACCAGGATGATCGTCTTACCGGTGATGTTCGCCGGCAGTTCGGTCTTGTTGACGACAGGCCGTTCGCCGACGGTGCTCAGGTCGTCGCGGTAAAGCGTGATGTCCAGCGCCCCGGTCGCCACATCTACACTGTCCATCTCCCTGATTCTGGACGCCAGCCTTTCGGCCAGCGGCACTCCCCGCCGCCTAATTCCGACCAGCAACACGTTCGACATGTCGGGATTGTTCTCGACTATCTGCGAAGCGATTCGGGCCAGCACGCGGTTCATGTCGGCCATTGACATCACACATGATTTTTCGACGAATTCCATCTTTACGCCTCCGGAGATTTTCTTGCGGGTGTCAGAAACGATCTCGCCACAAATATCAACGCATCCGCTACAAATGTAGACCGATGGACCGGCAATGAGCTTTTTAACCTCACTTTGGCTCTTGCCGCAGAAGCTGCAGCGCAGCTTATCATCGCTTTGTCGCATTGTCCGGCGCTCTCCATGCCACGAATTGAAGTGGCGTTCCTAACTGATAGATACATGAAAGCTGAACATGCGCGGAATATAACATCGCTCATAAGCGTTTCGCCAGTTCGGCCTGAAACGCGCGGATGCGGCGCGCGTTCGTTCCAAGATCGCCTTTGCCCACGTGCGATTTCGAGCGGACATTGACGATCGTGGCGTCGCCTTCGCTGGTCACGGTCACGGTCACGTCGTCTTTGAATTTGAGGTATTTGAGTATCGGGGTCGTGGCGATGGCTTCGATGATCCCCTGACCGCGATCCGTCTCCCGCATCTCCCAGCCCATCGCCTGCGCGACGTTCGTCGCCGCCTCGAAGACCTTGTCGAAGGGCTGGTTGAAACGCTGCGGCTGGATGTCCGGATATTCGGGCGTCGCGCCCGTTTTGACGTCGTTCACGCGCGGCCATATCAACCGTAGCATGAACGGAGAGCTGGCCAGCAAGACCAGCGCAACGACGCTTCCCGCGATAACTTTATTGGCATTCATAGATTCGTCTGATCGTTTTTGCCCCGCAGGTCGAATAAAGGCAACGATACACGGAGCGAGGAAAACTGTAAATGTCTTTGCCACGTCCGATTTCGGTCTGCTAGACTCAGGCTTACTTCCCCTACTCCCAATACAGATTTCGCTGTGTTTGACAGCGCATTCCCCGCAATGATCGACACTGTAACGACTGTTGAACGAAACGATCTGATCTTACCCGAGCCCGACGGCGGGTCCGGCGGCGGCTCCGGGCGCATGTACGGCTACCTGCGATTGCGCCTCGACCGGGAGATTCCGGTATTGCCGGGCCAGTTCGCGATGATCAAGCCGCACGGAATCGCCGAGCCGCTGCTGCGCCGCGCGATGGCCTATTACCGCAGCATGACCGCGGAAGGCGCGCCCTGCGTCGATTTCATTTACCAGATTCTGGGGCGCGGCACGCGGGCGCTGGCGAATTTGAGGCCCGAAGACAAGGTGGATTTTCTCGGCTCGCTGGGGAACACCTATGACATCGAAGCGGCGCGCGGACGCGAGGCGCTGCTGGTGGCTGGCGGCGTCGGCTCGGCGGCGCTGTTTATGTTGGCGGAAGAATTGGTCAGGCGGGACGCGCGCGTGAAACTATTCATCGGCGGCGCGAGCCGTGGCGATCTTTGCGGGCTTGGCGATTTCATCGGGCTGCTGCGGGAGGAGAACGTCATTTGCGCGACTGTGGACGGCAGTCTGGGCGAGGCGAGCTTCGTCACCGCGCCGCTCGAAAGACATTTGCAACGCGGGAGCGGCGCGCGGACGATCATTTACGCTTGCGGCCCCGACCCGATGCTGCATCGAGTAGCGCAGATCGCCGAGCGCTTCGGCGCGCCGTCGCAACTCTCGCTCGAAGCGCCGATGGGCTGCGGCTACGGCGTCTGTGTCGGTTGCGCGGTCGCGGTTAGAGACGATTGCCCCGAAGGTTTCGTTTACAAAAAGGCCTGCGTCGACGGGCCTATCTTTTGGGGAGAAGAACTATATTGGTAGAAAGAATCGGTACCGCGCCGACTTCCTATGAATTTAGAGGGAGATCGATGAATAACAGGAAAATCACTTACGCGGCGGGCGGCGTCGTCTGGCGCGATGCGCCGCGCGGGCGCGAGGTGCTGCTGATTCTGCGGCCTAAACACAAGGACTGGACTCTGCCCAAAGGGCACATCGAAAAGGGCGAGAGCTGGGACGTGGCCGCGCAGCGCGAAGTCAAGGAGGAAACCGGCTACGACACCGTGATCACGAGCTTCGCGGGCTACACCGCTTATAATGTGAAGAGCAAGCCGAAGGTGGTTTTCTACTGGCACATGGAGCCGTCGGGCGAGTGCGAGTTCGAGCCGAATCACGAAGTCTCGCACTACGAATGGGTCTCCGCGCTCGAAGCCGTTGATCGCCTGACTTATGAGAAAGACAAAGAGCTGTTGCGGCGACTCGTAATAGACGAAGGCTGAAAGATGGCCGATTCGCATACATCATTACTCTCAATCGAAATCGCGGGCGTCAGATTCAACAATCCTGTGCTGACGGCCAGCGGCACGTGCGGCTACGGGTTGGACATGGCCGGGCTGATTGATTTGAACAAACTCGGCGGGATTTGCACTAAGGGTTTGTCGGCTGAACCTATACGGGGGAACGCCCCGTGGCGCATCGTCGAGACCCACGGCGGAATGCTCAACGCCATCGGGCTGCAAAATATTGGCGCCCGCGCGTTCGTTGAAGAGAAACTGCCGGAACTGCGGCGCTATGACACGCGCGTCATCCCGAACGTCTTCGGGTACACCGTGGAGGAGTACATCGAAGCGATAGAGATTCTGGAAGACGGCGATGGCATTCACGGCTACGAGTTAAATATCTCGTGTCCGAACGTCAAGGCGGGCGGCGAAAGTTTCGCGAACGACGCGCGGCAGGCGGCGGCGGTCACAGAGGCCGTGAAGCGCGCCGCGACGCGCCCGGTGATCGTCAAACTCTCGCCGAACGTGACCGACGTCGCCGCCATAGCGCGGGCGGTCGAGGCCGCCGGCGCCGACGCGCTGTCGTTGATCAACACGGCGGTCGGAATGGCGATTGACATCAACACGCGCCAGCCCCGCCTGGCCAACGTAACGGGCGGATTGTCAGGCCCGGCGATCAAGCCGATCGCCGTGCGCTGCGTCTTCCAGGCTTCGCGCGCGGTCAAGATTCCGCTGATCGGCATCGGCGGAATCGCTACAACCGAAGACGCGCTCGAATTCATCATCGCCGGGGCGAGCGCAATTCAGGTCGGCACTGCGAACTTTTACGACCCGGCGGCGTCTACGAAGATCGTTGACGGGCTGGCTGAGTATTGCTTGAGAAATGGTTTGGAGAACATCAACGCCCTGGTCGGGACCGTTGTGACATAAGCGGTTAGGCGAAAATTTTGAAGCGCTTTCATTGTTCATCGTTCAATGTTCATCTGTCATTGTGGAATGGCGCGGCTCCGACAATGTCAAATGAACATTGAACGATGAACAATGTTCTGATGATTAAGCCCCAAAAAACAGAAAATTTCTCCCATCTGTTTAGTGATGAAAGTGAACATCCCCCTTGCAGTCGCCACGCTGCTACTGACTTTGCCGCTGGCGGTCACATTACAAGCGCGAACATCCGCGGCTAAATCGAAATCCGCGCAGCGCGCAGCGCTGGTTGTCACTTCTGAGCCGGAGGTAATCGTCAACGGCTCGCCCTGCCTGTTCCGCGTCAAATCGCGAAGAGCCTTGAGGGCGCTCAGCGGCGAATGGCAGGGGCGCAGCGTCATCTTCAATTTTGACGAGCGGGAAGGGGCCTGGTACGGGTTCGCGGGAGTGGGCGTAGACGCGGGCGCTGGCAGAAGCCGACTCACGCTCGAAGCCATAACGGCGAACGGCGGCCGATTCTCATACGTCCACCCCGTCAGGGTCGAACCGGCTCTTTACCGGACCACGGCCCTCAGCGTAGCCGGCCAATACACGGAACCGGAGGCCGAGACGCTGGCGCGAATCGAGGAGGAACAAGAACAAAAGAAAGAGGCTTTCGCGAATATTACTCCTTTCAGGCTGTGGTCGGGGAATTTCGAGGCCCCGGTCTATGGCAGGACGACGGGCGAATTCGGCACGCGCCGCACCTTCAACCGCAAAGTTCAGAGCATTCATCAAGGGTTGGATTTCCGCGCCGAAATCGGCACGCCCGTGGGCGCAATGAACAGCGGCGTGGTGATCCTTGCGCGCGAGATGTTCTATGAAGGCGGTTTCGTCGTGATCGATCACGGGCAGGGTTTAGCGACGCTTTACATGCACTTGTCCGAAATCAAAGTGCGCGAAGGCGACAGCGTGGATAAGTTACAGATCATCGGGTTGAGCGGCGGTACCGGCAGGATCACCGCGCCGCACCTGCACGTCGGCGTACGGTGGCAGGGAGTTTACCTCGATCCCGCCGTCTTGCTGACACTGCCACTGCCCTGAACCCTCGGATTGCGGATTGCGGATTTTGGGGATCTTGGGCAGCGAGTTGTAATGCGAGCCACACTGATTGTGGAACTGTAAACGCGAGATGAAGACATAATGAGCGAACCAGAGAACAGTCATAAGAACAATGCGGTTACGGAAAGCGACAATCCGCAATCCGCAATCCGCAATCCGCAATCGAAGAATCCGCATTCCGTAATCCGCAATCCCTTAGTGGTCGCCTTGGACGTCGATTCGCCCGATCAGGCTTTGCTTCTGGTCGAGCGTTTGCGCGGCGTCGCCGGTATGCTCAAGGTCGGCAAGCAACTCTTCACCGCCGCCGGCCCCGAGATTGTGAGAAAGATCATTGCGATGGGCGAGCATGTCTTTCTGGACCTGAAATTTCATGACATCCCGAACACAGCCGCAATGGCGGGAGTCGAGGCCGCGCGCCTGGGCGTGAGCGTTTTTAATGTTCACTCGATGGGCGGGTCGAAAATGATGCGCGCCGTAAATGAAGCCGTGACCGAGACCGCAGAACATGAGAGGATAACCCGCCCAATGATCTTGGGCGTCACAGTCCTGACCAGCCACACCCAGGATTCTTTGAAAGAAGTCGGCATAGATCGGAAATTGGATGACGAAGTGGTCAGCCTCGCAAAACTTTGCGAGGCGTCGGGTTTGGACGGCGTTGTAGCCTCGCCGCTCGAAATCTCTCCCATCAGATGCGCGGTCGAAGATTCAGGCTTCGTCATTCTCACACCCGGCGTTCGCCCCGAAGGGGCGCCTCTTGATGACCAGAGCCGCGTTACGACGCCGGCGGAAGCTATTCGCGCAGGCGCAAATTTTCTGGTCATCGGACGGCCGATAACAGCGGCGAATGATCCGGCGGCAGCCGCGCTTAAGATACTCGAGGAAATAAATCAGGCCGAAAATCGGGTAAGCGGGTCTAGTGGCATAAAAAAGAGTTGAGAAGAATAACGAACCGATCCGCTCTCGGAACGTTTAATATCAAAGGCCGTCCGCGGCGAACTTGCGTCAAACCGCCGCCAATGTCAGTAGTAAATCAAAATAATTCGATGTCGCTCGCTAAAACAACTCGTAAAGCCATTTTGGGATCGCTCGCCGTCGCCGCGATCAGTTGCGGCTTGAGGTTTTACGCGCAGCAACAGGACGGGCGCCTGACTCCGCCTCCCAAATCAACCTCGTCGCAGCCTGCCCCGACTTCCGAAAATTCCAACGGCGGCTCGCCGCTGGTCGTCGGCGAGCGACTGGTTTACAACGTCTCCTGGTCGAGTTTTCCTTCGGCCGCGCGCGTCGAGATGGAGGTCGCCGCGCAAGGACAGTTCTACGGACGGGAGAGTTATCAACTGCGCAGCAGGGTGGAAACTCTTGGGCAAGTACGTTCGCTTTTTGGCGAAGTGGATAATCAATATACCTCCTATGTGAGCCTGAGTGAGGCCGTTCCGCATCTGGCGGTGAGCGCGATTCACCAGGGGCAAAGGCGGTCCGAAGAGGTGGTCGTCTTTGACCGTTCAAAACAGAAAGCGCTGTTCTCAGACGACAGCGCAGTCTCGATCCGCGACGAGACTTACGACCTGACGTCGCTGGCATACTGGCTGCGGCTGCAACCGCTCGCCGACGGCTCCAAGTTCAAATTCACTGCGCTATATGAGAAGGAACTGGTCGATGTCGAAGCGGTGGTCAAAGGTCGTGAACGCATCGTCGTGCAAGCAGGCGCGTACAACACTATTCTCGTCAATTTATATCCAAAGGGAAAATATAGCTCCTATCGGGGTTGCGTCTATATTTCCACTGACAACCAGCGCTTGCCCGTGATGTTTAAAGCAAAATTGCCAATCGGCGAAGCTCGAGCCGAACTCGCCAGTGTAAGCTTCGCCTCGCCCTCGGAATCTGCTCCAGTAAAACTCGATTCCCCGACCTCCGAAGGCGCCAACCCTCGTCGTCCGCCCCCTATCACGGGCGCCTCGGGCGGAAGCGGAAATGGGGTCGCGGGCGGCGATGGCGCGGCGCCAACCAGCAGCGTCAATCATGGCGGCGCCAAACCCGGTATTGATTTGGAATCGGCGCTGGAGCCTAAAGAATATCCTTTCATCGTCGGTGAACGGCTTAGTTATGACATCTCATGGGGAAACTTCCCTTCGGTTGGCAAAGCTAGCTTTGAAGTGCGCCAGCAGGGGACTTTTAATGGGAACCGCGTTATTGAGTTCTTCGGCGAAGCGACGTCAGTAGGCGCGGCGCGGACACTGATCAACGTCAACGACCGGGCGAGCAGTCTCGTTTTGATGGACTCGCTCACTCCGGTCAGAACCGATCTGCGCTTGCGCGAAGGAAAACGCTTCAAACAAACCACCGCCACTTATGATCGGTCGAGAAACCTGATGTCGCTACCGAACGGCTCTCAGACCAATTTCCCTCCGGGCGCTTACGACATACTCTCGCTCTTTTACGCCATTCGCGCGGCCGACCTGAAAATCGGAACGACGCTCGATTTCACCTTCTTCGACGCTAACAATCGCCTGCGACGGCTGACGATCAAAGTCATCAAGCAAGAATCCATCGGCGGTCCCTTGGGCGCGCGAGACGCCTTGCAAGTAGATGTGCTTGCCCCTGAACCGGCCAAACCACTTCTGGCGCAAACCTGGATCACGAATGACGCGCGCCGTCTTCCTCTCTATCTGGTCACCCGCGCCCGCTTCGGCGAGTTAAGATTCCTGTTGGTCAACGCAATCAATACCAAGTGATTTATCGCCGAACCTAAAATTTAGCCCCGCTTTTTCCTGCGCTGTAGTTGAAAGTCATTTTCATTTTAAATACAATTTCGCTCGGCTTGATCGAAGATTGATCTTTCAATAGGCATCAAATATCAAAGTTAACAGCTCCTCCAATTTGACAGTAAGCATCTATGAAATCAACAGTTTGCACTAAAACTCTCTCTTCGTGGCAAGTCTAAAATATGAAAGACGCCATAAATAAACCGAGCGGCGATTTGGACGAGGCAAGGCCGGCTTCGCCGGCGCGCCGATTAAAAAACTTATCGGAAGTCCTGCACGGGGTCTGGCATCAGGTTAAGTCGCTGTCTGGACCCGAAGACGCATGTTACAGGCTGCTAGAGTTGGGCTTCACGCCGGGCGCAGAGGTCAAGGTTGCCCAGGCCGCCCCACTGGGAGAGCCGCTGGTTGTCGTTCTGCGAGGGACGCGTCTGGCGCTGCGTAAAGATGAGGCTGCATGGATCATTGTGGAGTAGAAGAACAGACATCATTGGCTCCTACTGGGGCGCCTGGTGGCGAACTGACTGTCTGTCTGGTCGGCATGCCCAATTCGGGTAAGACGACTCTGATGAATGCCCTGACGGGCGGAAGCTTTCGCACCGGGAATTATCCCGGCGTCACAGTCAGCCTGCTCAGGGGGCGGAGCCGGTCGGATATTGGGGAGGTAGTCTCGATCGTGGACCTGCCGGGTATTCACAGCACGGTCGCCTCTTCGCCGGAAGAGGAACTTTCCGCCGCCGTGATCTCCGGGAAACATCATTCAGTGCTGGCCGACGTTTTCGTTGCAGTTGTGGACGCTACGCAACTCGAACGCCACTTACGCTTTGCATCTTACGTCGCGCGGCAAGGGCGTCCGATGGTGATCGCGCTGACGATGGTGGACCTGCTTCCCCGAGTGGGACAGTCGGTAGACGCCGCAAAACTGGAGTCGGCATTGGGCGTGAGGGTTGTGACGGTGGACGCGCGCACTGGCCAAGGAAAGGAACGATTGCTTGAGGCCGTGCAGGCCGCCTCAAAATCGGTGGAAGGAAGTGGCCCACTGGCGCAGTTGTCTGGCGAGCCGGCAGAAGCTTATCGTGGTTTGCAGCGGTTGCTGGAAGGTAGCGCCGCGGCGCCGCGCTCCGGGTCGCGCTCGCGGACGGGCGACCCGCTCACCGAACGCATTGATCGAATCCTCCTGCATCGCATTCTCGGCTTCCCAATTTTCTTTGTAACGCTGGTAGGACTCTTCGCGGCGCTCTTCTGGGCCGCGCAACCCCTGATGGACCTGGTGAACGCCGGTTTCACAATCGTCGGGAACCTGGTATTGCGCATACCACATGGCGGGATGTTTACGCGTTTTCTTTCTGAAGGGGTCATTCAAGGAATCGGCGTCGTCGCGGTCTTTTTCCCGCAAGTGATAATTCTTTTCTTTCTGATGACCCTTCTTGAAGACTCAGGCTATCTAGCTCGCGCGGCGACGCTGGCAGACCGTCCCTTGCGCTTGTTGGGGCTTCACGGCAGGTCATTCGTGCCGATGCTCTCCGGGTTCGCCTGCGCGATTCCGGCGACGCTCGCGGCAAGGGCCATTCCGACCAGGCGCGAACGGTTGCTGACAATATGGATTTTGCCGCTGATGAGTTGCAGCGCGCGTCTTCCAGTTTATGCTCTCTTGCTGGCGGCGGTCATGCCGCCCGACGCGCCCTGGCGGGCGGGGCTGGCCCTCGCGACGATTTACGTCGGCAGCCTGCTGACCGGCTCACTCGTGGCCGGTCTGATCGGCCGTTTTCTGCCTCGGGAGCGTGGCGTATCGATGCTGGCGATGGAGTTGCCGCTCTACCGGCGGCCACAACTCAAGCCGATTCTGAAAATGACCTGGGCGCGCTCATCGGATTATTTGAAAAAAGCGGGGGCTCCGATCGCCATCGTCGCCGCTTGCCTCTGGCTGCTTTCGAATTTCGGCTTCGGCGCAAAACAGATTACGCCGGCAGGCGCGGCTCCCCCCCCGGTGATCTCGCCGAGTCCGCTGGATCAATCCTTCGCGTCCCAACTCGGACGCATGATGGAACCGGCGCTCAAGCCAATGGGCGTGGACTGGCGCGTGGGCGTCGGGCTGATCTCAGCCTTCGCCGCCCGTGAGGTGTTCGTCAGTTCGCTGGCTATCGTCTTTCACGTCGCGGGGGATGAGGATGCGCAGAGCGAAAACTTGTTGCAAGAGATGCGAACGGCGAAGATTGATGGCGTCGGCCAGCCTGTCTTTACGACAGCGAGTATCCTAGGGCTGATCATCTTCTTTTTCTTCTCGCTCCAGTGCATGTCTACCGTGGCGGTAGCGCGCAAGGAGACAAATTCCTCGCGCTTTGCCGCTTTGCAACTCCTTTTCTACACCGGCCTCGGCTATCTGGCGTCGGTTGCGACTGTACAAGGGCTAAGACTCGCCGGCGTTCCCTAGGCTCCACTGATCAAGACTGTTAGCCACCGCAGGGCACCGCAGAGCACAGAGAAATGATTATTTCCTCTGTGCTCTGCGGTGCCCTGCAGTGGCTATTTTATTCATATGCGCTAAGAGCGAGCAGCGCGGCCTCGGTCGCAATCTGGCGATTGATGTTGATCCGCAGTCTTGCCCGCAACTGATCGAATTTCTCGACCCAGCCCGTCAACCGCCGCAATCCGACCTTTTGCGCCAGCGGCGCCAAGCGGTCGACGGCGTCAATGTTGACAATGGATTCAGCGCCTCGCCCGGCGGCGAGCATGAACAGGTCACGCAGCAAAGCCGAGATCAAGGCAAGCTCCTTCTCGAAATCCTCACGCTCCTTTTTGCCGAGGTATTCAGCAGCTTTGAGCAGGCGATGGCGGTTACCTCTCGACTCCAGCAGTTCGAGCAGTTCGATCAACGTCCGCCGTTCCTGGCGATAAACCGAGAGGTCGAAGGCGGTCGCCTGGCCGATGCGCCCTTCAGTGATGCGGGCTAACAGCGCCATGTCCGGCGAGGGTCGAGGATAATTCTCGGCCAGATATTTTTCCATTTCGCTGACGGAGAGCGCAGTGAAATTGAGCCGCTGCGCGCGGGAGCGAATAGTCAGCAACAACGCGTCTGGGCGGGCGGTCAGCAGAATGATTGTCGAGGTCGCCGGAGGTTCCTCAAGAGTCTTGAGCAGCGAATTGGCGGCTTCTTCGCGCAGCCGGTCCGCCTCGTCGATGAGGAAAAAGCGCTGGCGGCCTTCCCGCGGGCGAAAGTAGACCTCTTCTGCCAACTCGCGCGTCTGGGCGATCTTAATGAACTGGCCGTCCGGACGGATGATTGTCACGTCTCCGTAACCGCCTGCGTCTATGCGCCGGCACACGGAACATTCGTCGCAACTATCCGACGCATAAGAGCCGGCAGGAGCCCTCTGACAATTCACGGCCTTGGCCAAAGACAGGGCGAACTGGCGTTTGCCTACGCCGTCAGGCCCCGCGAAGATCAGGGTCGAATTGACGCGGCCATTCTTCAGTAAACGCTGAAGAATCTCCTTGTTGCGCTGATTTCCGACGAGTTTTGCGAATGACATAAACCATGTTCAAACCACGAAGAAACGAAGAACGTGAAGAAAATCAGAAAAGACAGCCAAAGCCCCGGAAAAGATCCGCCCCAAACCGCCCTTCGTGTTCTTCGTTTCTTCGTAGTTTGTACTAATCCATTCCGCTCCGATTTAGTTGAAGCAAGTCCCGAACTGCGCGAATCATAAGCTCAAATGTCTCTTCGGCCGGGCCTGCGGAGGGAATGACGCGGAAACGCTCGGGCTCGCGCGCGGCGATCTCCAGATAGGCTTTGCGCACGCGCTCGTGAAATTCAACAGGCTCCTGGTCGAGCCTGTCGGGCCCCGCCGTCACGCCCGCCCCATCTCCTCGTCGCATGGTCCGCTTCAGGCCGGTCTCGACGTCAAGGTCGAAAAGCAGCGTGAGATCGGGATTTAATCCGCCGGTCGCAAGCTCATTCAATTGATTGACGAGCTTCAGGTCGAAGCCGCGCGCGTAGCCTTGATAGACCGTGGTCGCGTCATAAAACCGGTCGCTTAAAACCACTTTGCCTTCGGCGAGCGCAGGCAGAATGACACGGCGCACGTGCTGGGCGCGGTCGGCGGCGTAAAGCAACAATTCGGCCAGAGGCTCGACCGAACCGGCGCCGCCGTCGAGCAGCGCGGATCGAACTTTTCGGCCCAGCTCCGTTCCACCCGGCTCGCGGGTCGGGACGACGGCAACGCCGCGCTCCGTCAGATATTGTCCGAGCAATCGCATCTGCGTGGTCTTTCCGCAGCCGTCGATGCCTTCGAATGTGATCAGTTTTCCGCGCCTCATCGCCTCTGCCCACATACGACAAGAGCTTCAGCCATGCGTCGCAAACGTCTGACTGAAGCCCTCGTTTCGCCGGAACCTGCTTCTGGCCGGCTAACTACTGGAAGTAGCGGATGACGACCCTCCGCTCGCGGAAGGGACGGAGGGCGCGGGGGTCTGAGCCGCCTGCGCCCGTTCTTGCTGTTGTTCGCGCGAGATTTCGGGGCGCGGGTGATGCACCGCGCCCCGAGGCACCGAGATAGTCGAGATCGCGTGTTTGAAGATTAATTGTTCCAGGTTGCCCGATTCGAGCACCAGGGAGAATTTGTCGAAGCTTTTGATCTTGCCAGTAAGTTTCACGCCGCCCATCAGATATATCGTCACGTTGATGCGGTCGCGGCGCAAAGTGTTCAAAAAACTATCCTGGACGTTTTGTGAATTTTGTGCTGCGTTGTCCATTTTCCCGAATCGCCTCTCTCTCTATTGATTTTTTGTTTGTTTGTCTTTTTATTCAAACAATTCGACGGTGTCGAACGCAGTTATACTAACCGAAAGACGCGATCCTTGCCAATTCGATCTCCCCCGGCGATATGATAAAATCCCGGCTGCGTTATGCCGATATTCGCCCCACAACACGACGAAGCGGTAAAACCCGACACCCAGCGGAAGCTCAAGAAGCCCCCGCTCTACAAGGTGCTGCTTCACAATGACAACTACACCACGATGGACTTCGTAGTCTTCGTGCTGGTGGACGTGTTCCATCATTCCGAAATTAGCGCGATCCGCATTATGCTCCAGGTTCACAATCAGGGGGTCGGTGTAGCGGGCGTATACACTCGCGAGATCGCGGAGACCAAGATAGCGAAGGTCACGCGGCTGGCGCGCGAATTCGAATACCCGTTGCTTTGCACGTTGGAAGAGGAATAATGATTACCAGGGAATTACAAGCCACATTGGAAATGGCCGCCGACGAGGCGATCAAACGCCGCCACGAATTTCTGACGCTCGAGCACCTGCTCTACGCGCTGCTGCTGGACAAGGTGGCCAAGGACGTGATCTACAACTGCGGCGGCGACCTCGAGCTGCTCCGGCGCGACCTCGAAGAATTTTTCAAGGAGAGCATACAGCCGCTGCCGCGCGGCGTCGACCGCTACCCGGAGCAGACGCCGGCCTTCGAGCGCGTGCTCAATCGGGCGATGGAGCAGGCCGAGGCCTCGTCTCAAGAGAAGGTTGACGGCGGCAACATCCTCGCGGCGATCTTCGGGGAGAACCACTCGCACGCCAAATACCTGCTCGAAAAGCAGGGGATCACCAGGCTCGACATCCTCAACTATATCTCGCACGGGATATCGAAGGTGGACGAATTCGGCGAACCACTGCCGCTCGGCGACGAGGAAGACGACGAGGCGGCAGCGCGCGCGATGCGCGACCCTCTGCAGGCCTTCGCCTCCAACCTGATCGAGCGCGCCGCTGAAGGAGGGATAGACCCGCTGATCGGGCGCGCCTCCGAGTTGGAGCGCACGATTCAGGTCCTCTGCCGCCGCCGTAAAAACAACCCGCTCTACGTAGGCGACCCCGGCGTGGGTAAGACCGCAATCGCCGAGGGGCTGGCTCTGAAGATTCATCAAAACGAAGTGCCCGACGTCCTGAAAGGCGCGGAGGTGTATGCGCTCGACATGGGCGCGCTGCTCGCCGGCACGCGCTACCGCGGCGAATTCGAGATGCGGCTGAAGGCCCTCATCGCCGAATTGCAGAAGAAACCCGGCGTGATTCTCTTCATTGATGAAATCCACACCATCGTCGGCGCGGGCGCGGTCTCAGGCGGCTCGATGGACGCGTCGAACATCTTGAAACCCGCGCTGGCCTCGGGCAAACTGCGCTGCATCGGCTCGACCACGCACAACGAGTACAAGGCCTCGTTCGAGCGCGACCGCGCGCTGGCGCGGCGCTTCCAGATCATCGAGATTTCTCAGCCATCGGTCGGCGACACGATCCAGATCCTGCATGGGCTGAAGAGTTATTACGAAAATCATCACAGCGTTAAATACAGCGACGAGGCGGTTCGCGCCGCCGCCGAACTTTCGGCCAAATACATCAACGACCGCTACCTGCCCGACAAAGCGATTGACGTGATCGACGAGGTCGGCGCGGCCACCAAACTCAAACCAGTCGAAGAGCGGCCGGAGATGATCACAGAAATCGCGGTCGAACTCGTGGTCGCGAAGATGGCCAAGATTCCGCCTAAGACCGTATCGGCGTCGGACAAGGAGAAACTGCAAAGCCTCGACACCGAGCTGAAAGCGGTGATCTATGGCCAGGACCACGCGATCAACCAACTGGTTAACGCGATCAAGCTCTCGCGCTCGGGCCTGGCCAATCCCGACAAACCCATAGGCTCGTTCCTCTTTTCAGGCCCGACCGGCGTGGGCAAGACCGAATTGGCGAAACAGCTCGCGCGCACGCTGGGCGTCGAGTTCCTGCGCTTCGACATGAGCGAATACATGGAGAAGCACACCGTGTCGCGCCTGATAGGCGCGCCTCCGGGCTACGTCGGATTCGACCAGGGCGGCCTGTTGACAGACGCCATACGCAAAACGCCATACGCCGTGCTGGTGCTCGACGAGATCGAGAAAGCCCATCCCGACCTGTTCAATATTCTCCTCCAGGTGATGGATCACGCCTCGCTTACGGACAACAACGGCAAGAAGGCCGATTTTCGCAACGCGATCGTGATTATGACCACCAACGCTGGGGCGCGCGAATTGAGCGGCAAGAAACTAGGCTTCAAACAGACTGAATCGGGCGGCATCGGCGGCACGGGCAGCAAGGCGCAAGGGGCCATCGAACGCACGTTCAGCCCCGAATTCCGCAACCGCCTCGACGCCTGGATCGCGTTTGAAGCGCTAAGCTCCGAAAGCGTCATACGTGTGGTCGAAAAATTCATCAACGAACTGCGCGATCAACTGGCCGACAAGAACGTCACGCTGGAACTGACCGAGGCCGGGCGCGCATGGCTTGCCGAGAAGGGTTTCGACAAAATGTTTGGCGCGAGGCCGATGGCGCGGTTAATCCAATCGAAGATCAAGGAGCCGCTCGCCAACCAGATTCTCTTTGGGAGCTTGCAGGGCGGCGGCCAGGTCGTGGTGGACGCGAAGAATGCAGAATTGAAGCTCGAATATCTTGGCCTCTAAGGCGCGGGGTTCAGCCTTAGATGACACGACTAGCGCAGCGACAAAAACCACCGTCAAACTGGGCCGCGCGCGAGGCGCTGCGCGAGAAAGGGCAGTTCTGGACGCCGCAGTGGGCGGCCGAGGCGATGATCGCTTATTGCCTCGCGGGCGGCGCAGAAAGCATTTTCGATCCGGCGGTCGGGGCCGGAGCCTTCCTTATCGCCGCAAAAAAAATTGCCCAAAAAAAACGCCGTCAGGTAAATCTCTTCGGGGCCGAATTGGATAGAGACGCGCTGCGGCAGGCGGAAAGCAACGGCTTATCGGCCCGCGATCTTGAGCGGGTCGTGACAGACGATTTCGTCCTGCGACCGCCGGACAAACTCTTCCCTGCGATCGTCGCCAACCCGCCATACATTCGCCACCACCGTCTTTCAGCATCGACCAAAGAATCATTGCGCGCGCTCGGCTCCGAATTGATCGGGAAAGAATTGGACGGGCGGGCGGGCCTGCACGTGTATTTTTTGCTGCGCGCGCTGCAAGCGCTTGAGGACGGCGGACGTCTGGCCTTCATCATGCCCGCCGACACCTGCGAAGGCGTCTTCGCGGGAACGCTTTGGCGGTGGATCACCAGCCGTTATCGCCTTGACGCCGTTGTCACTTTCACCCCGGAGGCTTCTCCGTTTCCCAACGTGGACACCAACCCGATCATTCTTCTGATCCGTAACGCCCGACCTGAAGCGCGTTTCCTGTGGGCGAAATGCCGGCGCGCCGGAAGCGAAGCGCTGAGGGAATGGATTGATGCGGGCTTCGATCATATTTCAACAGACGAGCTTACGATCCACAGTCGCGACCTGCAGGAAGGCCTCGATTCAGGTTTATCGCGGCCGCCATCCGAGAGATCGGACGCGGGAATCACCCTGGCGGAATTTGCGAGCGTAATGCGCGGCATCGCGACCGGCGCGAACGAGTTCTTCTTTCTCACACGCCGGCGGGCCAACGAGTTGAAGATTCCCGCAGAGTTGCTCCTGCCCGCCATCGGGCGCACACGCGACGCGCCGACTGAGGAGATCACACAGGATACGCTGCGACAGCTCGAGGCCGCGGGCAGACCCAATCTACTCTTCGCCCCGGACGGCAGAGAGCTTGATGATTTTCCTGAAGCGGCGCGCAATTATTTGCGACAGGGCCGCGACGCGGAACTTTATAAAAGGCCTTTGATAGCGACGCGGCGGCCCTGGTACAAAATGGAAATACGGAAGGCCCCGCCGTTCCTGTTCGCTTATCTGGGCCGCCGCAATGCGAGATTCATTCGCAATATGGCGGGAGTTATGCCGCTCACGAGTTTCCTGTGCGTCTACTCTCATCACGACGACGCTGATTCCATTGCCAGACTCTGGCAGGCGCTGAAGCATCCTGACACAGTCAGGAACCTCGCGCTCGTCGGCAAGTCCTATGGCGCCGGCGCGATCAAAGTGGAGCCGCGCGCGCTCGAACGATTGCCCATTCCCGAGCACGTCGTCGCAGAACTGAGCCTGACTCCGACACGGTCTCAGACCGCTCTATTTTCCAATTAACATAGATTGTCGGAATGTTTCAGACTTTTTCCCCGCACGCCACGTCAAACGCCTCAGGAGGGCCTGACAATGAAATACCTCGTTCTTTCCATCGCAACAGCGTGCCTGCTCACAGTCTACGGCGCCGGGTCGCGCCAATTTCGCGCCTGGCGATCCGAAGCGATCAATCAAAGCTTCAATGTTGACGACGTCGAGCGCACGGCGATCATTTACCCCAACACGAAACCCGCGCCGAAGGCCGGCGCGCCGCTCGTGCTCGGATTCCACGGCCACGGCGGGAGGGCCGGGTTCGTGGCGCGCAGGTGGAGCCTGCACACGCTCTGGCCTGAAGCCGTCGTGATCTATCTGCAAGGTCTTCCCACCGCAACGCCGCGCGACCCGGAAGGCGGCAGGCCTGGATGGCAGATTATTCCCGGCGGCCAGAACGACCGAGACGTTCGCTTCGTTGACGCCGTGATCGAGCAGGCGCAGAAACAATACAAGATAGACCAGGATCGTATTTACGCAATCGGCCATTCAAACGGCGCGCGATTCGCCAACGTGCTCTGGAAGGCGCGGGGCGACAAGTTCGCGGCGTTCTGTTCCGCGGCGGCTCAAGGCGGATTGATGATCCGCGACGCCGCGCCGCGATCAATCTTCGCCATCGCCGGGGAGAATGACCAGATCGTTCGATACGACGGGCAGGTGAGAAGCATTGAGGTTTATCGCGGCGTGTTGAAAACCGATTCGTCGAAGGCCGTGACGAAGGGTTACGCGAAGATTGAGCCAGGAATCAATGGGACTGAGCTTGTGACCTATCTTCATCCGGGCGGCCACGAGTTCCCGCAGGACGCGGCGCCGCTGGTGGTGGAATTCTTCAAAAGACATTCAAGAAAGAATTAGCCGTCACTTCCCTCTCCATCACCGTGAATAGCTCGGTTCAGCGCCGCCCGGGCGAGCAGGCGCGTGGAATCCAGCGTTGGCAACGGTGAGTTCGAGTCATTCATGATCAACGGAATCTCGGTGCACCCCAGAATTATAGCGTCACAGCCTTCGCTCTTCATTCGCGCAATGACCTGCTGGTGGTAGGCGATGCCTTCAGGTTTGAACACGCCGTACACCAACTCTTCCATGATGATCCGATTGATCTCGTCTCGTTCGGCGGCGCTTGGGCGAACACACTCCAAGTTTAGCGCGGAGAGTTTCTCTGGATACACTTCGCTGTCGACCGGCCAACGCGTGCCTGTGAGACCCAATCGCTTGTACCCCCGCTCCGCCGCCTTGCCTGCGACGACCTCGGCAATATGCAGCCAGGGCCTGGGAGACAGCGGCTCCACATAACCTAACGCCTGATGGATGGTGTTGTCGGGGCAAATCAGAAAGTCGGCTCCGATACTTGCGAGTTTGCCTGCCGAGGACAGCATCAGTTGACCGACGCCCTGCAGATCTCCGCGGTCGAGGCAGTCCACGTAGTCGGCAAACGAATGCGAATGCATTGAAACCTCGGGGTGCGCATGTGGACCCAGAAGACGCGCGCCCTCGGCGCAAATGGCGCGATAACAGAGCGCGGCGCCCTCGGCGGAGCAGGCAATGATTCCGATATGTTGCGTCATAGCAATTATATGAAGGCTGATTTTACGCGATTAAGAGCGCCTGGCGCTAACGGATTTTGTGGTTTGTGGCCGTCACACGGCCCTGGAAAGAATTTTAGCCACGAATGAACACGAATATTCACGAATAGAAGAGAGAAAATGACAGCCAAACAATTTATCAGACCGGAAATAATATTCGTGTTCATTCGTGGCTAAAAATATTCCCCCTCTTCGGGAGGCGCGCTACAAAATC
>DATEMG010000068.1:0-2823 GCA_035275805.1 Blastocatellia bacterium | reverse complement strand
CAGCCGCGCTCGCTACCGCTCGCGGTACTGATTCAGTCAGCCTTCGATGAATATAAGCAAGGAGATATTCTGATGACACAATCGAGAATTGACGCTTTCACCGCGATGCTGAAGGATCAGCCTAACAACGAAATGATCTGGTACGGGCTGGCGAACGAGTACATGAAACTGGAGAACTGGCCTGCAGCAGTCGAAGCGCTTCGCAACGTCATCCGCATCAAACCCGATTACACTTCGGCCTACCAGTTACTTGGCTCCGCGCTGGTCAAACAGGAAGGACTTGAAGAGGCGAGGCGTGTGTGGATGGAAGGCATCGAGGCGGCAAATCGCACGGGCGCGTGGAAGGCGCGGCAGCATATGGAAGCGCTGCTCGCCGGGTTGACGGACGAGGCAGAGCCGGGATTTTGCGAATGATCTCGGCGCCGAAAACCGATGTCCAGATTTTATCTGAAGCTCCGTCTCCGGCAAGCGCATTGCTGGAAAAACCAGACAAAAATAAAAGCGCTTGCAGCCGTGGGATAACTGCAAGCGCTTGAAATTTGGCGGCCACCTTCCTCACCCTGGTAACCGCCTGACACCGTCAGTGGAACTAACCACTTGGTATCTCGTTGCCCCACACAGTCTATTGCAACCACGGCGCCAGAGAGTTTCCCAAGGCGCCGCCGCGCTATAAGCCCAATAAAATCGGTCATTCCATCGCATTTTGACTTTTTCGTAGACGAGGTCAATTATGTGATCCGGGCAATTCTTACACGATTCGCTAGGAAGTTTTTTCCCTCACGCATATTTTTTCCCCAACAGCCTCTTAACATCGCCATCATCTTTACCTTAAGCCTTAGCATGCTCTGACTCGTTTTTGTCGAGAGGCGTCAAACTTTTGCTATCTCTTTTTTGATCTCTTTGATGCGAGCTTCGTCACGCTTATAGAACGTCCATTGCTTTATCCGCTTGGGGCGGACAAGCCCTGCCTGAGACAGAACCTTCATGTGCTCGGTCGCGGTCGGCTGGCTGACGCCGAGTTTTTCGGCGATGAGCGCCAAACAGACGCCGTCTTTAACTAGATCGCCGTCGACCTGCGGCGGAAAGTGCGCCTCCGGATCCTTCAGCCACTCCAAGACCTGAAGTCTACGCTCGTTGGCGAGCGCCCGAATTGCTTTTTCAATAGACATATTGCCATTTTGCTAATTCCCGATTAAGATGTCAAGGAAGGCTCGGGAGATTCCCCTTACGGCCTTCACGCCGTTTATGGTCCTGTTGACCGACGGCGCCAGACAGGCGGAGGAAGTTCATGAAAGAGATGTTTGCCGACACTATCAGTCGAGACGAAATTGCCGCGACCTATAAGAGCGTCAAGCCCTACATACGCGAAACTCCGGTGATTGAGGCCGGAGGCGCCGATTTCGGCCTCGGCTCGTACCGGCTAAGCTTTAAGCTGGAGTCCCTTCAGCATTCGGGTTCGTTCAAGGCGCGAGGCGCCTTCACGAACCTGCTCGCCAACCGCCTCCCGCAATCCGGCGTCGTCGCGGCCTCCGGCGGCAATCATGGCGTGGCGGTCGCCTATGCCGCTATGAAGCTCGGGGTGAAGGCGACAATTTTTGTGCCCAGTATCGCATCGCCGGCAAAAATTGAGCAGATACGTAGCTATGGCGCGGATCTGGTCGTAGAGGGAGATCTCTATGCGGACGCGCTTGCCGCCAGTGAATCCTGGGGCGCTCGGTCTGGGGCGTTACCGATTCATGCGTTCGATCAAGTGGGAACGCTGCTCGGCCAGGGGACAGTTGGTCTGGAAATAGAGAAACAGGCTCCTGACCTCGATACTCTTCTTGTCGCGGTCGGCGGCGGCGGGCTTATTGGCGGTATCGCAGGATGGTACGCGGGCCGTATCAAGATAATCGGCGTCGAGCCGGAGGCCGCGCCTACACTCTATAAGGCGCTCGAGGCTGGAAAACCCGTAGACGCCGAAGCGGGCGGCATCGCGGCCGATTCTCTGGCTCCACGTCGTGTCGGCGCGTTGATGTTTCCGATTGCGAAAAAATATGTGAGCGGCGTCACGCTGGTTACAGACGATGCGATTCGTGGAGCGCAAGATGCGCTTTGGAAGGTGTTGAGAACCGTCGCCGAACCTGGCGGGGCCGCGGCGTTCGCGGCGCTGTTTTCGGGCCGATATCGCCCCGAGCCGCAAGAGCGCGTCGGCGTTCTTGTATGCGGCGCTAACACAGTGGCTGTCGACTTTAATAAATAGAGAAAGGAAGAATATGACAATCGAACGCATCAAGGTGGGGCCGCGAATGAGCCAGGCCGTGATCCACGGCGCCACGATCTATCTCGCAGGCCAGGTGGCGGACGACCCGAGCGAGGACGTGGCGGGCCAGACCCGTCAGATCCTGGCCAAGATTGACAACCTCCTCGCAGAAGCCGGCGCCGACAAGTCGAAGGTGTTATCCGCCAACGTGTGGCTTTCCGACATCTCGACTTTCGATCAGATGAACGCGGTTTGGGATAAATGGGTAACGCCTGGCCGGCCGCCGGCGCGCGCCACCGTCGAAAGCAGACTGGCCCGGCCGGAATTCAAAGTGGAAATCATGGTAGTGGCGGCGCGTTGAACGCCGTCGCCAGGCCCCGGTAAGGAGCCTTCATGTCGCGCTGCGACGTTCAGAAACAATGATAATCGCGGCCCGAGTGTATGGCGCCTGGGAGCGCAGGCATCCTTGCCTGCTAGCTTCGGCCAGTCGGTCATTGCCGGAACCCGGCAGGCAGGGATGCCTGCGCTCCCAGGGAGTTCATCGTTTCAGGGCGTCGCTCAAAGCCAATGCGAACCCGGCG
>DATEMG010000067.1:0-6356 GCA_035275805.1 Blastocatellia bacterium | reverse complement strand
ACGTTGGGAGACCCGGCCGAGTTGGTCATATCATAAGACATCCTCAAGCAGATTGGCGTCGGCGCTGGCGATAAGGTTGAGGTTGCCGTCTCCGACGGCGCAGTGATTGTACGTCCATTGGAAGAGGCGGAGAGGGCGCGTAAAATCGCCGCCGCCACTAGAGACATCTTTGACCGACGGCGCGAAGCCTACCTGAAACTAGCCGAAGGCCCCGAATAAGTTTCTCAAAAATGCACAGTTGGCTCATTTCAAACCGGGCGAACCGAGAACAAGAAAGCGCGAGGAAGCGGAATTGCTTTTTCCCACCATCAAAGAGGTTCTCGATCTGCACAAGCTCAAATCACGCGAGACGAGATCGAACGAATCTTTGCGCAGCGAGTAAAAGTGGCTGATTGAGGGCGCCGTGTTCAATACAAGTCTAACTAAAAGCCTCTCTTTCCTGGCGCTGCTCGCCGTATTAGTCGCGGTCGCGGCTTCGCAATCGGATCAGCCGGCCAAACCGGAGCCTGATCTTCCGGCCGTAACAGCCACGCCGACTCCGGCTGTCGTCGACAACGCCACGATCAACCTGCACCGATGGGGCGCGGTGACGCTCTTTCACGGTCTGCCTTCCGACCGCGTCAACGCCATCGCCGAAGACGCCAGCGGTGTGATGTGGTTCGGCACGGACAACGGACTGGTCCGATACGATGGGCGCAACGTCGAGCCGCCGGAGAACGAGTCCGCGCTGCCTTCGCGCAAAATTCTGGCGTTGAAGCTCGACCATCGCGGCCATCTTTGGATCGGCACGGACGCGGGCGCGGCGCGGATGCGCGGGAATCGGATCGAGGTCTTGCCCGAAACGCGCGGCCGCGCGGCGGCCGGCATAGCGTCGTCACAGCAGGGGGGGCGAGGCGAGGTGACGGTCGTCACTGGCGCCGGCGAGATCATTCACTACCGAGAGCAAGCCGAGGGGGAAGGGCGCGGGGCCAGTTCTTCCATCAACCTTTCAAGCTCGAACAACCCTTCAATCTCGAATATGGCCGTGGTGAAGCTCGACCCGAGCGCTAACCCGCTGCTTAAGTCCCCGAAGCAGGCGGACGCGACTCTACCGCTGACCGCGATCACCTCCGGCCCTTCTGGAGATTGGCTGATCGGGTCGAGCGGGCGTGGGTTGCTCATCAATCGCGCAAACGAGTTGCGCGAAGCCTCTACCAGACCTCCGAGGCCCTATTTCATCTCTTCGATATACGACGACGGCGAACGCGTCTGGCTCGCGGAGCAGGCGAGCGCGCGGGCGGGCGGTTTATGGTTCTGGAAAAACGGCGCGCTCGCGCGGACGTCGTTCGAGGCCGGGGCGCTCACGGCCGTTTACGGCGGCGACGGAGAGTTATGGGTCGGATCGACCACGCAGGGCGCGTTCCTCCTAAGGTTCGAGAACGGTGACGTGAAGCGGGTCGAACATCTGACGTTCGACAACACCGGCGGAGGACTGCGATCGGACCATATCAACGCCATCTTCCGCGACCGCGAAGGCGTCGTCTGGTTCGGATCAGACCGCGGCGTCTGCCGCTATGACCGCAGCAGTTTTCGCGCATCTACAGTAAGTAACCACCCGCAGAGCAACTATACGCGGGTGATGCTCAACACTTCGGGCGGCGAGACGTGGCTCGGGACCAATCGCGGCTTGTTCAAACTCGCGACCAGCGGCGAATCCTCTAATCTGGGAGGGGGCGGCTCGGATTCGTGGGCCGAAGTCGCGGAGTTGGATGGTCGCCCGATTTACGCGCTAGCCGAAAGCGACGGCGCGGTCTGGGCGGGCGCTGGCGGCGGGTTGTTCGTCAAACCGAAGGGCGCTTCGGGGTTCTCTCGCGTCCCGTCTGCGGCCGACGCGAAGGCCGCAAGCGCCGTTGAGGCCGGCGCCGCGGAAGAAGCGCAACAACCGGCCCAGGAGCAGACCGCGCCGCCACCCGCTCCCCCTCCGGAGCCCTCTACGGAGCCATCTTCGGAGAAGGAAACCGCTAAGGAGGTCGTTTCCGCGATCGCCGGTTTTCGCGGGCAAATTTACGCGGCCTTCTACGATAGCGGCGTAGAGAGAATCCAAAGCGGCGCGGGCGGATTTACGCGTGCGCCCGCATTCACTGACGCGGCGGCGCGGCGCGTGAAATGCTTCGCGGTCGAGCGACAGAACGGCGCCGATGTGGCTCTGTGGTACGGGACGGCCGACGGCGAATTGCGACGTTTCGACGGCTCGCGGACGGCCTCATTCACTCTGCCGCAAAAACAGCCGACCGCCGAACGCGCGATTCGCTCAATAGCCGTCACGGAGAAAGGGGTCTGGATCGGCTCATCGCAGGGCCTCTACTTGCGCGAAGGGGATTCGATCCGCGAAATCAGGCCGGACGACGTATGGTCGCTGCTCGTGACGCGCGAGGGCGCGCAGGACAACGCCCCGCGCGAAATCGTCTGGGTCGCCACGAAGAACTCTGGCCTGATCAAGCTGCTTCCCTATCAGAAGATCTGGGCCCGCTTCGAGACCGAGCAGGGGCTGCCCTCGCAGCAAGTATTCGCCCTTGCGCCCGGGGCGAACGGCGAACTCTGGATAGGCACGAACCGCGGGGTCGCTCGCCATCGCCCGAGTCAGGTCGAACCTCGGCTGCAGATCAGGCGTCTGGTGGCCGCCAATAGGATCTATCTGTCTGAAGACCTGACGGCCGAATTGTCGCTGCCGCATACGACGCGAAACCTGATACTCGAAGTCACGGGCGTCGGCAGCAAGACGTTTTCCAGTCAGTTCCAGTATGAATTCGCGCTGCTCGGCAAGAACGGAAATGAGGAGAAGAAGATTCAAAATGACTCGCAATTCCCCGTCGAGGGCCTGCAATCAGGCCTGTACACGATAGTCGCGCGCGCGATCAGCCGGGACCTGGTCTATTCCCCTCCTCTCAACGTCCGACTGCGAATCCAGAGCGCGCCTTTCCGTTGGGACCTGACTCTGCTGGCGACGCTCCTTGCCGTCGCGGTCGCGGCGGCAGCTCTGGCGTTCCGCCAACAGTTCCGCCTGGCGTCGGCAAATCGCGCGCTCGAAAAGACGAACATAGAATTGACCGAAACCCGGCTGCGGCTGGCAAACGAGACCGAAGCCGAGCGCAGCCGCATCGCGCGCGATCTGCACGATCAGACGCTGGCCGATCTGCGCCACCTGCTGGTGATGACCGATCAATTGTCCGGCGCCAACCCTCCCTCGGCGCCGGATGATTCGACGCCGTCACCGGCCGCCCTCCGCCGCGAGATCGAAGCGATCTCCAGCGAGATTCGCCACATCTGCGAAGACCTCAGCCCGTCGGCGCTCGAAAACATCGGATTCCTGCCCGCGCTCGAATGGGCCTTGAGCAACGCCGTGGCGCAACTGCCCGCCGAAGAGAAATTCGCCTACGAATTCACATGCGAGCCAAACCTGGAAGACCGCCTGCGGCTTTCGCACATCGAAAGGATTCAGCTTTACAGAATGATTCAGGAGGCGCTCAACAATGTCTGCCGGCACGCCAAGGCGAAGCATGTGAAGATGGAGGTGCGCGCCGAAAACTCGACCGACCTGGTGATCGAGGTCCACGACGACGGCGTCGGATTCGACGGCGTCAGAATCAACAAGACCGGCCACGGCATCGCCAACATACGCTCGCGCGCGAATCTGATCGGGGCGAAGGCCGAGTGGAATTACGCCCGCCCAGGATGCCGCTTCGAAATTCGTAAGGAGTGGGGAGTGGGGAGTAGGGAGTAGGGAGTGGGGAGAAGGGGTAACTTCCGCTCCCTACTTCCCATTCCCCACTCCCCACTCCCCAATTACACTGCTACCTGAACCGCCACCCGCTGTCGCTTCAGGATTACGTAAGCCATTAATCCGCCGACAGTTATCCCGATCAGATCGCATTGCAGATCGTTGCCCGTATCGTAAGCCCCGTGAATGCGCATCCCCGGCGCCGGCCACATATACTTGTCGTCCCACAACTCGATGACCTCGTAAAAGCCGGCGACCGTAAACATCGTCGTCAGGGCGAAGAAAGTCACCAATCCCAGCGGCAAACGATAGCCGAAATGATCCAGCCCCGCGCGCAGCAGCCATACGATCACGGGCGCGATGAGCGCCGGCACGGCCATGTGCGCGAAACCGTCGTACTGAAGGTACTCGAATTTCGTGTCGTACATACTCTGCGAGCCCCCGAATCTCAGATTGCCGACGCTGTCGAGCGCTACCGAGGCCCAGACTAAAAACAGGAGCGCGAGGGGAATTTTCACTTTGTACCGCGCTTTGACAAAGGCGTAGATCGCCCAGAGATAAGCGACGCAGACCGGCATGATTACCCAAACCTGCAGGTGCGGCAGCCGAAGCAGAAATGCCGCGCCCCAAACTAACAGCCCGGCGATGATGATGGGCTCAAATCTTTTCACCATTTCGTTCATTGTGTCCTCCAGCTTTTTTGTTGCAGTACCGCGCCGGTCTTTTGGCGCACGCCTATTTCATGCGGATCGCGGCAATGGTTATCGAAAACAGAAGCGCCAGCGAAAGAATCGTAATCACATTGCCCGCGCGCCTGGCAGGCGTCGAGCGGAGTTCGAGCGTCACCGAATGTGCGCCCGCAGGCAGGTCGATAACGACGTTTTTAACCGCGCCTTCCTTTATCTCAGCCAATCCACCGTCGATGGTCGCCGTCCAGCCCGCGAAATTGGAAGTTCGAAATTGCAATTGATCGGGTTTTGGCGCCTCGACTCGGAGCCTGCGCAATTCCGGCGCCCAGTTCTCAATTGTGACGCTTCCGTTACCCGAGGCTAATCGCGCGCGATCAATTGGCGGCGCTTCGCGCGGCGCGCCTCGCGGCAGTGTGGCATAGTTGTAATGCTCCGGATTCGGCTCGAACGATTGTCCGCGCCACATCGGCCATGCCACATACCACGCGCTCGCCGCCAGAACGCCGATCAAAATCGTCAACGACGCGCCCCAGCGTAGGGGCAGACTCGCAGGTCTGCCCCTACGAATCTCAAAGCACTCGCCGGCGAGCATCGCCACCGCAAAACTCGTCAGCGCCATCATCCGCCACGAATAGACTCCGATCTCAATCTTCGGTATCAATCGTCCGATCGGCTCGGAATATTTCGTCATCAAAAAACAGGCGATCAATCCGGCCCAGGCCCACAGCCATATCCTGGGAGCGCAGGCATCCTTGCCTGCGCGATTCCGCCACGCGCCTTTCGACCAGAACAAGCAGGCAAGGATGCCTGCGCTCCCAGAAATCGCGAGCGCATTGAACGCCCAGATGCGATCCAGGCGTATGAAGAATGAGTCATTGAAGTGATCGTAGACCTTCTGCGCGAAGTCATAGACGTAGCTCGCATGGTACGGCCAGGTTCGTTCGACGTCGTCGTAATTGACCAAATTCTGCTCGGCGACGGCCGGAAGAAAGTAGGCCGCCGCGATCGTCGAGCCAACCCCCATCGCGCAGCCGATGATCAAAAGCGCTCGAAGCCGCTTCATCCACAACGCCCACACGACAAAACACGGCCCGAAGACCAGCAAAAACTGATAGGCCGTCGGCGGGTGCGACCACAGGAACGCGCCGAAGCTGGCGGAGAGTCCGGCGAAGCTCAACAGCAATTCGCGTCGCGAGAAATCGGTGAGCAGCCTCTCGGCGAATAATAGAACAAGCGGTATCCAGATGAAGCTCAAAAACTCCGCCATCGCCCCGCGCTGATACTGATTGATCAGGTGGTACGGCGCGAAGACGTAAACCGCGGCCGCCAGCAGACTCGCCGCGCGCGACATCGTCCGGCGCGCGTAACAATAGATCGCCGCAGCCGACGCGAAACTCGCCAACCAGTAGAACCCGATCCAGACCTTTGACCAATCGCGGGTCAGAAAATAAAAGAGCGACGTGACGTAATAAGCGCCGGGCGGGTAAAAGGCCAGCGTCGGCGCGCCGTAACCGCCATGCGTCTCGTCGTCCCATCGCGGGTAGAGCCTGCCCGATTCCAACCCACGATAGAAGGCGCGCATTTGATTGAGATGCATCCACGAGTCGTGCGTTACGGGCATCTCGCCGCCGCAACATCCGACCTTCTGATCCTCGCCGATGGCGAAAAACGGCAACGTCGCGATCGCCGCCATGACGACCAGCAATAACAAAACACCCAGCCGTTCGTTCAGACGACCTCGCGATTTTCTAATTTCGGATTCAACAGCTATGGCTTGATTCATCTGCCGCAGATTGTCGCACAGCATCCATAGTCAGCAAAGAACATCGAGCAGTCGCCAAATCGGAACAGCCGGCATTGGCGCATTCAGTTTATCTGCTGCCATGAGGGGAGAGCGTTTAGAGTACCGA
>DATEMG010000066.1:0-5281 GCA_035275805.1 Blastocatellia bacterium | reverse complement strand
AAACCGCGATGCGTTCGCTAACCGCGGCCCCACCATTTCGCATGGGGTCTGAGAGCTTCGGGATGTGGCTTTACCAGGCATACGGTGTTCCCTGGAGAAAGGATGACATCCACGAGCGAGTGAAGGCGATGTCGGAAGCTGAATATAACTCGTGGATCGACGCCGCGGTGCGCGGGGGCGGCGTGACCCGCTGGAACGGTAGCCCGTATTACTCAGCCAAGATGCCGGACCTGATCGGCGTCAAGGATCGGAAATATCTCGATCATACCGCCACACACTTGCACCGCGGAATCGGCGACCTGATGCGGTACTCGGCTCTTGTCAGTTTCGCCGAGACGGCTGACTTCGGCAAGTATCACGTGATTCCTCCTTCCACGAAAAGAACTCAGGCGAGACTGCCGGATGAAGCGCTCTACGCGATGGCGTTGTACATCTACTCACTCAAACCGCCTCCGAATCCGAACCTTTTCGATGAGAAAGCAAAGGCCGGAGAGCTGATCTTCAAGCGCGAAGGCTGCGCGGCATGTCACACGCCGCCGCTGTATACAAACAATAAACTCACCCTCGCTGAAGGATTCGACCCGCCGAAGGACGCGCCTGCTACGCTGGACATTCTGCCTTTATTCGTCGGAACGGATCCGGGCCTGGCGGTGGCGACACGGAAGGGGACAGGCTATTACAAAGTTCCCTCCCTCAAAGGCCTATGGTATCGCGGTCATTATCTGCACGATGGCTCAATCTCAAGTTTGGAAGAGATGTTCGACCCTAATCGCTTGAAAGACACTCACGCGCCGGGTGGATGGAGTCCGCCGGGCGTTAAGACTCGCGCGATCAAAGGTCACGAATTCGGCTTACGCCTTTCTCCTGAAGACAGAACGGCGCTGATCGCATTTCTCAAAACCTTGTGATATGACGGACGCCAAGATAGGGACTGTAGCCACAAAGAGCACGGAGGGAAATTGCGCGCACGCGATTCCTTCTGTTTTCTCTGTGGCTAATTCTGCTGTCTGAATGTCGTTTGTTTCGATTTAGCGCCTGACCGGACCTAGTGTTTCATCCATCCAGTCATTGATGGGAGGCACGTAAATCTCGGGCGCCGGGGCGTGTCCGCCGTCATATAAGAAAATGCGCCTAGGCCCGCGCAGGATTCTTAGCAGCGGCTCGGCATGGTATTTCAGCGTGAGGTTTTCGTCGTATCGCCCAAGCACAATCAATTTGGGCGTTCGAATCTGAGGGAGGAGATTGACCGGGTTGATCTCCGGAAGAACACGAGTAAAGTTCAGCCTCAATCCCGCTGCGACCAAAATCACCGAACGATAACGCGTCTCAACAGCCGGCAGGAGGAGTTTCCGTCCGTCACCGACGCTGACTCCGTAATAAGCGATCCGATCGGCGTCCAGGTCTGTCCGTGTCGTTATGTAATCCAGAGCGCGACGCTGGTCGGCTGTCCAATTCAAAATCTGATCACGGTACTCGATCGTCTCCTCTGACGGACGGGTGTGATTGTGCGGCCAGGGGCGTTCCGGAAATCCTCTCAGCGCAACGGCTAACACAGCCCGGCCCGATTTGATGAAGGGGCCCACCGCCACCTCACCCCGCGTGAGTAATGATTCAATAGCAAGGAAGACATCATCGCTGGGCATGTACTGAATCACCTGCCAGGGCGGCGGATAATTCTTCGGCAAGTAGAGATAGGCTATGGCGCGCTCGCCCTCCGCGCCGATGTAAGTTATTTTCTCTCGCCGCCAGTGGTCAGTCTCTGTGGTCTCCTCTATCTTTGCGTCGAGCGGCGGCTGGGCGTAGCGGTAATGCTCCTGCCATGCGCGGAAACTCGCATCGCTCGCGGGTAAGTAAACCGGGACTTCAGTCTCTGTAAACAGCGGCATTGCGCCTTGATCGCCAGTTGCGCCGGGCGCATTGAGCACACAGCGGAAGCCCAGCTTGCTTGAACTGTAAGAGCCTGGATAATTCCCATAGTTGCCGAAGAGGTAAGGCGGATCGCCCCATGAACCGCCAGTCACGGCGAATCCTTCCGAGGATTCGTTACGACACCATTCGGCGACATTCCCCGCCATGTGATAACATCCAAATGGACTCAATCCGAACTCCAGACTCACAACGGGCAGTGTCCCGCGACCGTTGAAATTCGCACGCTGCTCAACCGTTCCCGTGAAGGGTCCCCAGGGCATGAAATAGTACCCTACCCCTCCTCTTCCAATACTACTTCGCGCCGCCTTTTCCCACTGAAAGACTGTTGGTAGTTCTTTGCCCCGAAACACGGCGTAGGCGGCGGCTTCATACCACGAGATGTCGGTCACGGGATGGTCGGCTTTACCTTCGGGGAAGTCCTGATTCGTCCAACTGCGTGGCCCCAGCAAACCTGTGCGGTCTTTGAATTCGCGGATCGCCTCTTCCCATGCGGAATCAGTACCGCGAGCAGTAGCGAGCGTGGCTTTGGAATCAGTACCGCTCGCGGTACTGATCGGATGGCGCCAGAACTCTCGCTTCAGATAACCTCCCGCGCTAATGAACTCCTTGTACTCGCGGTTGGTCACTTCATACTTATCAATAAAGTAAGCGTCAAGCCGCACACTTCTGTCTGTTGGGCGCGCCCAACTGGCCAGCCGATAATCGCCCCCGGGCACGTACGACATACGGGATGGGACATTGGCGGCCTCAATCAATTTTGCGTCCAGGCTGATTGGTTGGGATGGCGCCAAAAGGCCGCCGATTCGCAGCATCAGGCCCGTCACGGTGCGTTCAATACCGGCGTAGCCCTCCTTCTCAATAGAGACTACGTAGGCGCCGCGCGCGATCTGGCGGTGGTTGATCGGCGTCACGCCAATCAACCTCCGGGACGGGAAGTGGCCAGCTCCGTCCGGAGTGAGGCGCTTAAGGTAGACCTGCGCGCCTGGCGGATCGGTGACGACGGACAGATTGTCCGCAATCGTTCGCATCAACCGTGTGAGCGTCGGGTCATTCGGCAGATAAGCTTGCGCCTCTACGGCCAGGTCATAAGCCTCGAAGAATTGTTCGGCTCGCGCCAGTTCCTCTAATCGCGGAAGAGACGCCTTCGCCTTATGCGCCTTTGCGTTCCTCCAGTAAAACCAGCCTGCGCCGGCAACGACCAGCGCCAACGCGCAGACGGCGACAAAGCGCCGCCGTAGGACGCCGGCAGACCAGTACTTTGCGGTAACTTTCGCCGGGACCACTTCGCCCGCGCTCGCCGCCTGTTTCAACCTGGCGCCAATAGTCGTCGCCTCTACGGCGCCCGCTGACACTTTACCATCCGACGTCTGCTGACCAGGCCACGCCAACTCTCCTTTACTTTCATCCTCCGTCTCCAGTCCCCTCTTCAGCCGCTTGAGATCGGCAAGCAGTTCACTGGCCCGCTGGTATCGTTCATCCTGGCCCTTGCGCAACGCCTTGCCGAGGACTTGCTCCAGCTCGCGCGGAACTTCAGGCGCGTGACGAGTAAGCGGTGGAGGGTCATCCCGTAAGATTGCGGCGAGAACTTCACCTGTCGTCGCGCGCGCAAAAGGGGCCTGGCCCGCGACCATCTCGTAGAGCGTCACACCCAGACTGAAAATGTCAGTGCGCGCGTCCACCTTCTCCCCTCGCGCCTGCTCCGGCGCCATATAGCGAGGTGTTCCCATCACAACTCCAGAAAACGAGAGTGGGAGAGTGGGAGAGTGGGAGAGTGGGAGACCTTCTTCTCCCGCAATCTCGCTCCCCGGCTCCCCCGCTCTCTCTTCGGTCAGCTTAGCCAGCCCGAAGTCCAGCACCTTGACGATCCCGTCGCGCCGGACCATGACGTTCTCAGGCTTGATGTCTCGATGTGTGATCCCGGCCTCGTGCGCGGCTGAGAGCGCGGCGGCGATCTGCGTCGCGACATCAATAGCCTCGGACAACTTCATCCGCCGATGCGGCGCGCTCGCCATGCGCTGGCGTAGCGTTTCGCCATCGACATACTCGGTCACGATGTAGCGCGCGGCGCCGGTTTCAGTGACAGCGGAGCCAATCTCGTGAATTGTGATAATGTTCGGGTGATTGAGCGCCGAGGCGGCGCGCGCCTCTTGCGCGAAACGCCGCACACGCTCAGGCTGAGTCGTGAACTTCGGAGGCAGCAACTTGAGGGCGACCTTTCGCCCCAATCGAAGATCGAGCCCGAGGTGTACTTCCCCCATCCCCCCACGCCCAATCAGTCCGAGCAGTTGATATGCGCCGATCTGGTCCCCGGTTTGTAGAGCGACTGATAGCTCAGCGTTAGTCTGGACCTCGGTCAGATTTGATGCGGCGAGCGCCTGGGCAGCGACATGGAGGGCAGGCGATTCGATGAAACTCGACGCTTGATCATCACTATTGAGTAGAGCCGCAACTTGACGGCGCAACGTTTCATCGCTCGCGCAGGCTTCTTCGAGATACGCCGCGCGCTCCGCAGGCTCGCGCTCCAGCGCGGCGTGATAGATTTGTTCGATGCGCGCCCAGCGCTCAGGCTTCATCAAGATTCCCCCCGCTCAGCTTGAGCAGCAACCACGACTTTGCCAGCCGCCAGTCGCGTCTGACTGTTTCAGGCGAAACCTTGAGAGTCTCGGACATCTCCGACTCGGTCAATCCGCCGAAGAAGCGGAGTTCAACGACGCGAGCCTTGCGCTCGTCAACTCCGGCCAAAGCGGTGAGCGCCTCGTCGAGCGCGACCAGATCCTCGTCGCGCGGCTGGCCGATCACCATCGCATCATCCAGCGCAACCTGCTGAGCGCCGCCGCCGCGTTTTTGGTAGCCGTGCGAGCGCGCGAAGTCCACCAGAATTTGCCGCATCAGCCGTGATGCGACGGCGAAGAAGTGGGCGCGATTTTCCAGACGGGTCTGTTTCGCGTCAATCAACCGCAGATAGGCCTCGTGGATGAGCGCCGTGGTTTGCAGCGTATGGCCGGCGCGTTCACGGCGCATGTGTTGTTTCGCCAGCCGGCGCAGTTCGCCGTAAACCAGCGGCATCAATTGATCCATCGCAGACTTATCACCATCGCTCCAGGCCAGGAGCAGTCGGGTAACTTCGTGTGGGATTGGCTTTGGCATCTGACTGTTACCCCCGATTGGCATAGTTTGAGAAAAAACTTTCACGCTGGTTGCAGGTTTTCACCGCAGTTTCCGCATGGATTAGTGAGGCGCAAAGAAGAGTTTGCGCCTTCGGAAAGCGGCTGGCGTCGGAATCGCTTTGCGCGTCAGCCGCCGCATTTTAACCGCTGTTGTCCGAATCGGCCAGCAATTGGAGAAAATCGGG
>DATEMG010000065.1:0-18386 GCA_035275805.1 Blastocatellia bacterium | reverse complement strand
GTCTTCGCAGTGGATCGATTGGATGTCGAAATTGGCCCGTCAGGTCGAATCGCGGAAAGATCGCGCCGCCGCGCCCGGCGGAAGACCGCCGGAGTCGTCGACGTCCGGCGGCGGGGCCCGTACGCCGGCTCTGGCGTTGTCAGCCGTGGCGCTCGCCCTCGCCGCCGCCTTTTCCTGGCGGCGATACGGACGATCGTGGCGGAGAAACGCAAGGCATGACGCCGCCGCGTCGGCGGTAGCGTTTTATCAGGAAATGCTGCGGACGCTCGAACACGCAGGCCACAAACGCGCCATCCATCAAACCCCCGCTGAATACGCAGAACAGCTGCGAATGCCGGCTGTCGCCGAAATCACGTCCATCTACCAACAAGTCAGATTCGGCGACCGAACCCTGGGCGATGACGAAATCGCGCGAGTCTCACTCCTCCTCCGCGAAGTGGGAAGAAGATCGAGAGGCCTTGGCTGATCTGACCACTTGGGATAGTATTCGCCCACCTAAGCTTTACTGCCGACTCAAAAAGGAGATTCAGGAATATGTCCCGCTCAATTTATGCCATCAGCTTCCTGTTGTTATGCAGCTTGCCTGCCGGAGCCGCTCGACAAAACAGTTCCTTTGTACCGAATTTAATCGCCCCCGAAAATGGCGCCGTGCTCGATAACGGCTGCACTAACAAGACAGAGAGAGAGAAGGAGGGCGCCTCCTGGAAATTTGAATGGGAGGGCGTCCCAAAAGCCAAACGTTACCATTTGTATGTAATCGGCCAGACGGCCAAATATCCCGCGATTGATGAGTTGGAGATCAAAGCGACGTCGTTCCTCAGGCAGGGCCGCGGAAGTTACATTGCAGATCAGAATTGTAAAGGATGGCGGTGGAAAGTGCGGGCCATGGTCGGCGGGAAGTGGCGCGAATGGAGTCCGGAGCGCACTTTCGATATCGAGCCGATGAATACGGATTGTCCACGTTAAGAGGGCGGGCTTGAGCAAACCATCGCAAAGAGGGGCCCAAGTCCGAATGGATGCAGTTCACTTATACGAAATAGAACGCCACATTCACGACCGGCGCCCCTCCATACTCGATTTTCTACGCCCGCTCCTCGACCTCGGCGATGGCCTCGCACACGTAGTCAATGTTCTTCTCATTGAGCGACGCCACGCAGATGCGCCCGCTGCCGACAATGTAGATGCTGTACTGGCCTCGCAACCGGTCTACGCTCTCTCGCGACAACCCCGAATAAGAGAACATTCCGCGCTGGCGCTCGATGAAGCTGAAGTCCCGCTCGACCCCTTTTTCGCGCATCCGGCGGACAAACAGCTCGCGCATCTGGCGAATGCGCTCGCGCATCTCGGCGAGTTCGCCCTCCCAGCGGGCGCGCAGGGCTGGATCGGCGAGCACTGACGCGACTAGCTGAGCCCCGTGCGAGGCCGGGCTGGAGTAGTTGGTGCGGATGATCCGCTTGATCTGGCTGCGGATGCGCTTCGCCTCTTCCTCGCTCGCCGTCACTATGGTCAGCGCCCCTACGCGCTCCCGGTACAAGGCGAAAGATTTCGAGAACGATTGAGCGATCAGGCAGGGGACGCCGGCTTCGGCAAAGGCGCGCACGGCGAAGGCGTCAGCATCGATGCCCTCGTCAAACCCCTGGTAGGCAAGGTCGAAGAACGGGATCAGACCGCCGGTCTGAAAGATGTCTACCAGCCTCGTCCATTCCTCCCGGCTAGGATCGACTCCGGTCGGATTGTGGCAGCAGGCATGCAGCAAAACGACGCTGCGGGGGGGAAGACTTTTGAGCGTGTTGAGCATGGACGTGAAGTCGAGGCCGTGGGTCTCGGGGTCGTAGTACGGATAGCTGTTGACGGTGAACCCGGCGGCTTCGAAGAGCTGGCGGTGATTCTCCCAGCTCGGATCGCTGATCCAGACCTGAGAGGAGGAAAAGAAACGCTTCAGGAAGTCCGCGCCCACCTTCAGCGCGCCCGTCCCGCCGAGCGACTGCACAGTAACGGCGCGCGCGGCGGAGTCCGCGCCTAGCAAGAGCGCCTGAACCTGTTGATTGAAAGCCGGAATGCCGTCAATCGGCATGTAATTCTTGGTATCCTCTTTCTCCAAGAGCTGCTCTTGAGCCTCACGGACGACCTTTAAGATCGGTACCCTGCCCGCGCCGTCCTGATAGACGCCGGCCCCGAGGCTCACCTTCTTCGGGTTTGCGTCGTTATTGAAGGCTTCAGTCAGCCCAATAATCGGATCGGGTGGAGCCAACTCGATCTGCGCAAATAGGGAAGCTTGCATCGTAATAATTATTTTCCTTTTCTATTGAATTGGCCGCGGCCATATGGTTTTACCGCTCGCGGCTCACCTATCTTACTTCGTCTTGTGAAGAAGTGGTACCGCGCGCCGACACTTGCCAAAGACTCCCGAATGCGTCGGCCACCACAGCCACACAGCCACCGCAGCCACAGAGAAGATTAAGAGAAGAAATACATCTCTATTGAACTGTATTGTTTTCCCTCTGTGGCTGCGGTGGCTGCGGTGGCTAGAAATAAGCGCTACAGCGTCTTCAAATACTCAATCACCCGCAGCTTCTCTTTCTCGGTCAGCTTGAATCCGAACGGATGGCCTTGATTGCTCAAGCCTGGCATAGTCGTGTCGATGACTCTTCGCCGGGCCTCTCCCGGCGCGTCTTTGGACGCGGGCTCGCTGAGAGCCTCGACCTTCAATCCCAGGTTTTTCGCGTCATACTCTTTGGCCCCGCCGGCGCGACGGAAATATTTCGGGCGAGCTTCGGCGGTCAGCACGCCATACACAGTCGGCACGGAGCCGTTGTGGAAATACGGCGCGGAGGCCCACACGCCGTCAAGCGGCGGCGCGACGTAGCCGGTCGGATATTCGTAGCTGCTTTCGCCCCCCTTGCCGAACCACGACTGTTTGTAATAGTCGCGGAACTCTTTCGTCAGTTTGGTCAAACGCAGCGAGTCGGTCCCGACGACGTCGAGCGGAATCACCTTGTTCGGATATTTCCCGCCCGCGCCGTACGAGCCGTGGCAGACTGAGCAGGTCTTGTTGAAGACTTGCTCGCCTTCCGCCGCCAGCTTCCGGTCGATCGGGAGCGGGTATTTAGGCGCTTCTATCGATTTCAGATAAGCGAGAATGTCTTTGAAGTCGGATTCCCACGAGCGAATCTTTTCGCCGCTCGGCTCGCCCATCGTGAATTGCATGATGGCGCGGGTGAAATCGCCCTTCACGCCGGCGTCGGCGTAGAGCGCGGTCTTCTTCTTCAGATACCACCAGGGCGGCGCGTCCAGATCAAAATCGGCGTAATCGCCCATCGGCGCCGGTTCGGCGCGACGCGACATGTCTTCATTACGTCGTCGCAGCAGTTCCAGACTGAAGATGAACGCGTTGGTTCGCCCGCGCGACATGCCGAAGGTCAACTGAATAGGGCCTTTCATTTTGGTCAGGTTGGTCGCGTCGTCGTAGAGAGTCTGCATGTCGAGTTCGGTGTTAGGCATCCCGATCTTGCTTTCGCCGGTGACCGGCAGGCGCCCGCCGTGGCAGAGCATGCAGTTCTGCGTCCACATTCCCGTTTGAGTGAGCACGAATTGCAGCGGCGCGCTCTGATTGTCCCACGTCGCCTCGGAAAAGCCGTAGCGCTCAAACGCGACTTTGCGAATCGAGTCGGGATCGTCCGCATTGATTTTGGCCTTCCATTCCGGCTCCCAGACTTTGACCAATGATTCGAGAGTCTTTTTGTTGAGAGGCAGCGCCGTCCCGTAGGATTTGTGCTGCAGGTTCCATAAGCCGCGCTCCTCGGGCGTCATATCAGCCGCCGAAGCTCTCGCCGCGTCGAACATGCTGTCTCGTCGAATCGGAAACGCTACAGCCGCAACGACGATCAGCGCAAGAATAAACAGAAAAGCGCATTGCAGGATGCGTGATTGGGACATGTGACCTCCTTCGAATGGTCGAGTAGTAACGACTTCAGTCGTTATGTGATGCACCGACTAGTGTATTTTGAAAAATAAATGCGCCCATGCAATCCAACGTAGGGGCGGGTTTTCCCCGCCCCATCGCCCGGATCCCAGACAGGGCGGGGAAAACCCTCCCCTACTGTTCTTCAGCCGCGTTGAACGAACCCCTCGATCTCATAGATCTCGTCCTCGCTCAGCCGAAAATCCATTGCGCCGATGACGCCCGCAACCTGCTCCCGGCTCCGCACGCCGACGATCGCTCCCGTTACCAGGCTGTTCCGCAAAACCCACGCTATGGCGGTCTCGCCCGCGCTGCGGTCGCGGCGAGCGGCGATCTCTTTCAGCTTGTCCGCGATCCTGAGATTGCGCGTAACTAACGGCTCCTGGAACTGTGGGCCGCGGCGTCGCCAATCATCTTCGGGCAGGTCGGCTATTCTTTCGCGAGTCATCGTTCCGGTCAACAGCCCTGAGCCCATCGGTGAATAGGCGATCACGCCGATATTTTGCTCGGCGCAGTAAGGCAGGACAGCCTCTTCTACTTCGCGGCGGATCAGCGAGTACGGCGGCTGCAATGAGTTGATCGGAGCGATAGCTTGCGCGCGCTTCAACTGATCGAGGTTGAAATTCGACACTCCGATCCAGCGGACCTTTCCTTCCTCTTTCAGGCGCGCGAGCGTCGCCCAGCCTTCTTCCACGTCCTCGTCGGGTTCGGGCCAGTGTATTTGATAAAGGTCGATCACGTCGACCTTCAATCGCCGCAAACTGTCCTCGCATTCGCGCCGGACCGAATCGGCCTTGAGCGATTTGCCGATCTGGCGATTCTCGTCCCACACGCGCGCGCATTTGGTGAACACATACGGCCTGTTCGCGCGGCCTTCGAGCGCCTTCGCCACGACTTCTTCCGAATGGCCGAGGCCGTAGACGGCGGCCGTGTCGATCCAGTTCATCCCGGCGTCGAGCGCGGCGTGAATCGCGGAGATTGAAGCGTCGTCGTCCTGATGACTCCACGAGAAGAGCCAGCCCGCCCCGCCCATCGCCCATGCGCCGACGCCGAGCGGAGTAATATAAAGATCGCTTTTTCCGAGTTGTCTTGTTTGCATTGATTCTCCGAATCAGTTTTCAGAACCTTCGCGGGTTTTGCGCCGTCGCAGCGCTGCGAGAAGAATGATTCAATGGCGTTTCTCGCAAAGGCGCGAAGGCGCAAAGATTTTCGGGAGCCGAACGGTTAGCGCTATCGCGCCAGCAAAATTCGCACATCCCGCACATTATTGCCAGTCGGGCCAGTAATGATCGTATCGCCGAGGGCGTTGAAGAAATTGAACGAGTCGCTGTTCTGCAAGCTTCGCTCCGCCGAAACGCCTTTCTCTTCTGCCCGCCGCAGCGTATCGGAATCGGCCGTCGATCCGGCGGCCGGACTATTGCCGTCAATGCCGTCAGTGCCCGCGCTCAACACGACAATGTCCGAAAGCCCGCGCTGGTTCAGATGAATGGCGGCGCGCAGCGTGAACTCCTGATTGCGCCCGCCCTGCCCGGCGCCGCGAACCGGACAGACCGCTTCCCCCCCAGACAACAGGCACACTGTCTTTCCACGATGTGTGTGGCGCAGCGCGGCGACGCGCTCGACGTGAGTCAGCATCATCGTCTCGACGTCTCCCTCGACCAGGTCTTCAGCGATCTCGACCATACATCCGAAATCAGATTCTGCGATCCGCTTTGCTTCGAGTAACGCCTTGCGGTTGTCCAACAGAAGATAATGTGAGCGCCGACGGGCGTCTTCGGCGTTCGCTCGCGGAAGATCGGGCAACCCGCCGCCGGCTATCAGAGCCGAGACGTGAGCGGGAAATTTTTCGAGCAGGTCGTACCGTTCGACGACCCTGTCGAAATCGGCTCGCGTGGCGACGCCAGGCAGCGTAAGCCCTGAGGAAACGGTTGATAAATCGTCGCTGTTGACGTCGGAGACGTAAAGCGAAATCTGCCGCGAGCGCGGCGCGGCGGCGGCGAGACGCCCGCCCTTGACGGCCGAGAGAAACCGCCTCACGACGTTTATTTCAGAGATCACCGCGCCGCAGCCGACCAGGGCGCGGTTGACCGCCTGCAAATCGTCGAGCGTGATCGCGGCGTCAATCGGGAGTTCGAATAGAGCCGAGCCTCCGCCGGAGATCAGAAACAGAACCAACGTGTCTTCAGAGTCGTTCGCGCCCAGTATCTTCAGAGCCTTTGACGCCGCATCGAGACTCCCGGCGTTAGGCAGAGGGTGTCCGCCGACGATCACGGGAAGCGTCCGGGGCGATTCTCCGACAACGGCGTTGGTCACGACCACCCCCCCGGCGAGCGGTGGGCCGAGCGAATCTTCGACGGCGCGCGCCATCGGAACGCTCGCCTTGCCGACGCCGATGACGACGACGCGTTTGAATCGCGACAGGTCAACTGGGTCATCGATTATCAGAAGTTGATCGGCGTCCGCCCGAAGGGAGGCGCGCGCAACCGATTCAACCTCAATCGCCGCCAGCGCGCGATGGAAGATTTCGAGCGCGATGTCGCGCAAGTTCGGTGTCGAATTCATCGTGTTGAACCGGATCAGCGCCGCGAGCGGCGCTGATTATGATCGTTTTGCGAAAGCCAACCGCAATTCGAGCGCGATGAAAGGAGCTCTCCTGAATCGATTATTGCGGTTTGCAAAGGCGTGTACGGGACGGCTAGCAGTACGGTACGGGGAGCGTTAGCGACCTGAACATCGGTCATGAGGTTTATTGATCAATGCTCAGGTCGCTAACGCTCCCCGTACCGTACCGGAGATCGCGCAACTTTCCCGTACACGCAATCGCAATCAGCTCTAAACGAATCGCCCGGCGCCGTGCGCTCATTTGCAATCCGCTCTAAATCAACGAAACCGAGCGTCATTTCACTCCATTCGGCGGACCAGACGCTTGGCCAGAAAAATATCGGGCTTGCCGAAGCCTTCCGAGTCCGGCATCACCCCAACGATCACGAAGCCCTGTTTTTGGTAAAACTCGTAAGGATGACCGCGCAGGTTCTCGATCCTCGACAGATGATCGAGCGGGTTCGGGTAAAGGTCAATGCCGCCGAGCGAGGTCAGGTTGTCTTCGTCATTCGTTCCCACCCACAGAGTTTGTCCGCCAAGCGCGATGACCCGCTCCTCCAAATCCTCAACCAATGCGCGGCCGACGCCCCGACCTTGCGCGCGGGGACTGACTGCGAGCGGATGAAGTTCCCACACGCGGCCGTCATACATTTCGATTGCGCCGATCCATCCCAGAACCGCGCCATCCTCGCCGACGGCGACGCGGCTGATGCGCTCTTCATCGAAAGATTCGCGTACCTCTTCGAGCGCCGCGTCAATCGTCGGCCAAGCGCCGGGCCAGCGCTCTTTAAAAGCCTCGAAGAGCAATTGCGCTGTTTGCCCGATCATCAGGTCGTCGTCTTGCGGAAGATCAATGATTCGCATCGCGCAAACCTTCTATTGAATGCGGTATCGTGTCAGCTTTGCCCAGCCATCGCAGTCAATCGATCCGAAGAATCCCTCGAAATCAACCGCGAAGCCTGGAGACTAATTTTAGAGTGGTTTGCAATCGCGCCTACAGTGTGTGGCGATTTGTTTAATCGCCCTGTTTGTGGCTTTGTCAGATCAGGGAACAAGCGCGAGCAAACAACTCGCGCCCGGAGTCCCTTATACACGATTAAAAACCGAACTAAAGTATTAAAAAGAAGGAGAATTTTCGCAAGAGTTTGCGGAGACCTGATCTCAAGAAGGCGTTGGGAGTTTGGGGAAAGACTTGGCAGAACTTACGCCCCGGCGGATTCGGCTAGGTTTCGCCATTTTGGAAGCTGAAAACACGCAACGCCATTCAGGCTGTTGACATCGAGTTCTGCGCGCCGAGCAAGGTCCTAACTGTGGCCATCAGACTATGGCGGTCGTTGGATGATTTATCGATAAAGCGGTCTATACCGGCGCTCATCTTCTCGGGCAAGTTGTAATCGGCGAGGTTTCCGCTGAGCGCAATGATCGGAACCCCGGCCATCTTGCCCCTCTGACGGCGCAAGAGCTTGGCCAATTCCACCCCGTTCAAAATGGGCATGTTCAAATCGGTGATGACTAAATCAGGTTGATGCGCCATGGCCTGCAAATAGCCCTCGTCACCGTCGCGCGCTGAGACTACGGTAAACCCCTCCATCCGAAGCAGTTCGGTCAACGTCAGGCGCAGGTTTTGATCATCTTCGACGACGAGAATTTTGTGCCTATGATTCGACATAGCCATTCCTCCCGACTTTTATCCACTCGCTCCGGATCAGCCCTTCTTTACGGGGGCAGTAAGTCAGTCTTCAGGCTGATGACCGCATAAATTTCTATAAGTATTAGGTTCAGCAACGTATGTGCCGCGCCATCGCCTTGCCGGAGCCGCAATGTAAACATTTGACTTACATACATTCTGCTTTATGGGGAATATCCTTTCTGTAGGGACAGTGTAAGATTTTCGTTCGGTTTAGCTTTTACTATGTCCTTTCTTTACACACAGACAATAACCTATGGGTTGCCATTCGTCGGCGTATACGACAGCCTGCTTACGCGCGAGGTATTATATCTATCAATACCCTATGGATTTGCCATCCAGTCGCGGGTCGCTGCCGCCCAACCGCACATCGGTATTAACTTCGATCATTACTCCTTCGGCGTCGCCCATATAGCGCTGATTACCGAATTGGTGCCCCATTGATTTCAAGCGGTTCAATACGTCCGGGACCAGCCCGTAAGGCTCATAAACTATCTGATCGGGCATCCACTGATGATGGACGCGTGGCCAATCTATCGCCTGCTGGATGTTCATTCCATGATCGATGATGTTGACGATCACCTGGGTAACTGTGTTGATGATCGTCGGGCCGCCGGGACTGCCGACCGCGAAAAGTAGCTTTCCGTCTTTCAGCACGATTGTCGGCGTCATCGAGGAGAGCGGACGTTTGCGCGCCGTGACCGCGTTGGCTTCGCCCTGAATCAAGCCGGAGGCGTTGGGCGCGCCAGGCTTGGGCGCGAAATCGTCCATCTCGTCGTTGAGTAGAAAGCCCGCGCCTTCGACCGTGATCTTGTTTCCGAAACTGTCGTTGATCGTATAGGTGTTCGACGCGACATTGCCGTCTTTGTCGACGACCGTGAAATGCGTCGTCTCTTCGGATTCGTAAGCCAGCGGGTCGCCGCTTCTGACATCCTGCGAGGTCGAGGCGCGTTCGAGGTCAATGGTCGCAGCCAGTTTGTCGGCGTATTTGCGTGAAACCAGGCCGGCCACCGGCACTTTGACGAAGTCGGGATCGCCCAGGAACTGCGCGCGGTCGGCGAAGGCCCGCCGCATCGCCTCGACCATCACGTGAATCGCCTGTGACGACCCCGCGCCCATCGATTTCAGGTCATAGCGTTCTAGGATGTTCAACATCTCGATCATGGCCACGCCTCCCGAAGACGGCGGCGGCATCGTGATGATCTCGTGGCCGCGATAAACGCCGCGCAGCGGTTCGCGCTCGACGGGCTTGTAATTCTTCAGGTCCTCGACGGTCATCCAAACTTTACCGCCATTCGCCGCGCGCCGCATGCTCTCTTCGATCAGCTGCGCGGTCTTGCCCTCGTAAAATTCGCGCGGCCCCCGTTTGATCATCCGCTCGAAGACCGCCGCCAATTCGGGCTGTTTGAAAATCTCCCCGGTCTCATAAGGCTTGCCGTCCCGCAGGAAGATTCGATTCGTTTCAGGATAACGTGAAAGATGCTTGCTCGCGTTCTTCAGACTGCGTTCAAGCTGATACCAGATCGGGAAGCCTTCGGCGGCGAGCTGGCGCGCAGGCTTGGCGACTTCCGCCCACTTCATCGTGCCGTATTTTTCGAGCGCGTAAGCCAGGCCGGCGACCGTGCCCGGAACTCCCGACGCGGCGTGGCCGTAGGTCGAAGACTCGTTGACGTATTCGCCCTTGTCGTCGAGGTAGACGTTGCGATGAGCCGCCGCAGGCGCCATCTCGCGGTAATCAATTGCGGTCGCCTTGCCGTTGGCCTGCCGGATGACCATAAATCCGCCGCCGCCCAGGTTCCCCGCCGACGGCCACACGACCGCCAGCGCCAGCCCGACCGCCACGGCGGCGTCAACCGCGTTGCCGCCGCGCTTCAACACGTCAACGCCGACCTGTGAAGCGATCTCGCTGACCGAAGAGACCATTCCGTGTTTGCCCCGAACCGGCGGGCGCGAGGCGGCATGAGTCGAAGTAGACGAGCTAAGCTGCGAAGGCGTGGCCGTGAACGAAACCAGCAACGCAAAACAGAGGAATGCGGAAACCGTTTTCTTGATTTTCATGGGAGTGCTTCGTAAATCTTTGTTGACGAGCTTATTCATTTTTCCGACGATTTGAAAAAGCTCTGATGAGCTTCGCGCGTAACTCGCATCTTAGCCTGTAATGACAATTGTTTGTAAGTCAGCCAGGAGCCAACTAGGAGAACCATGGCGCCAACCACAACAAGCCCATAGCCTAGACGCCTATTGGTTTGCGCTGACGCAGTTCTAAAGAAATCATTGAGTTCCGCCGCCAGTTGTCGAAATGCGCGACGATCGCCAAACTTTTTGAAGCGGAGCCAAAACATACCATTAAAGCTCATGCCCTCCATTGTCAGCTCATTGTTGAGCGCGGGCAAACGAAAAGCCTTGGGGGATTCCTCATAAGACAGGCTCAATCCGCGAAGCGCATGGCGCAACGCGTCGCGAAGCGCCGTTCCGGTCGTTCCAATAACAACGCATCCGCGGAAGTACAACAAAGCTATCCCCCACAGTATCGCAATGCCGCAAACAACCACAATTGCGGGTACCCAAAAAGCGGGTACCCAGCTTTGCGGCGGATACCTAGGCCACAATGTCGGGAGAGAAAACGCCGTTAATGGCGCAAAACTTATGCCTATGTACCAAAAATGGCTCCTGATAATAGGGTTCTTCGCAAGCAGGACGCGGAAGCCCAGTGTAATATAGTACGAGGAAAAAACCGCGAAGCTGACTGCCTGAATAATGATGTCTCTCATTGGCCGTTTCTCCCCTAACTTATAAGCATTACATCACGAAAATCTTATTGTGGTCTATCGCGGATACAATCTGAAGAACAACGCCTCGATCTCGTCGGTCCTCTCCTGCCCGCGCGTGATGAGATCGGTGATTTCGGCCCGCCGCAGGCGGGTGAAGTCTTCATCATTTATCATCATCAGGCTGGAGAGCACGGTGTAAGCCGCGCCGCGCATCGAGGTCATCGCGAATTGAGCGCCCGTCGCGACGTCGGCGAAGACTATAGGGTTGCCGATCTCGGTCAATTCGTTGAGCAGTTCCAGGACCTCCATCGAGTTTCGCGCGATCCGCAGCGACGGCGCCACTGAGTTTTTCGCGGCCTGCTCCAGAGCCATCGCGCGGGCCAGGCGTTCGGCTTCGGCGCCGCGCGGCAGGGCGAGGGCCTCGGCCACCTGTTTGCGGCCTTCGATTTCCTCGGCGGAGGCGTCTTGCAAATCCGCGCTGAGTTGATCGAGTTGACCGAGGAGGCTTCGGGCCTCTTCTTCGGAAGATTTTTTCTGATTGATCATCAGGTTGCAGACCAATTTCGCTAGCGCCGCGGCCAGCGCGCCCGCGTTGGCCGCGGCGGCGCCGTCCAACGCCACGTCACCCGCAAACAACGCGCCCGGCGGCGGCGGCGTCCGCGCGGTGACGGGGCCCTCGTATTCAAAATCCGGATCGATCTTCGACACCTCGGCTTGCAAGCGCCTTTCAAGGATCAGTTCTTCGCTGAAGTTCTCGATCTGCAGATAGAACTCGCCGCAGGCGTTCAGCGCGGCCTGCGGGACTAGGCCGACGATCTCGCTTCCCGCGATCGTCGCCCCGTAGCGCGCGGCCTCGCGTTTGACCATCTCGAACGCGCGAAAGATCGGCGTCTCCTCGTAATCAGTCAGATTCATCGAGACCTGAGTCTGGCGGCGGCTCTTGAGTTCGAGTCCGAGCGCTTTGACGTTGAGCAGCCCGCCATCGCTCGCGCGCACCGCCTTGGCGATCTTTTTGGCCACGGTCAGATCAGCCGTCGCCAGATTGACGTTGAAGGCGATGAGAGGCGCACGCGCGCCCACGGCCATCGCGCCTGCCGTCGGGTGTACTCGCTGGAAACCGAAATCGGGTTTGCGATCCGGGTCGTTCTTAATCGAATCGCGCAGGGCTTCGAATTCGCCCCGGCGGACGCTCGCCAGGTTAACGCGGTCGCGCCGCGTCGCGGCCTTTTCGTAGAGGTAGACGGGGATGTTCAACTCGTTCGCGATGCGTTCGCCTGCGCTCCGCGCAATCTCCACGCATTCCTCCATCGTCACCCCTTTGATCGGCACGAACGGCAACACGTCGAGCGCGCCCAGCCGGGGGTGCTCGCCGGCGTGCGTGTTCAAATTGATCAGTTCCATCGCGACAGCGGCGGCCCGGACGGCCGCCTCGACCACCGCCTCAGGCTCGCCCGCGAAAGTGATCACGGAGCGGTTGTGATCGGAGTCCATCGAATAATCGAGCGCCGCCACGCGCGGAACCGCTTTGATGGTTTTGACGATCAACTCGATCTTGTCGCGGTCGCGCCCTTCGCTGAAATTCGGAATGCATTCGACAATCTTTTTCATGGGGAACCCGCCTTTCAGGAAATAATTTCAACCGCCAGTCATCAGTTTAGCTTAACTGCCGAGGGGGTTGAAGATCGAGGATCGAGAGCTAAGGTTTTAAAATTTGAGATATTTTCATCGTTCATCGTTGATTGTTCATTTGTCATTGCCAGAGCCGCGCCATTCCGCAATGACAAATGAACAATCAACGATGAACAATGTCCTGATGATTACGCCGCAAAATTTTCCCGTATGCCCTTAAATGGCAGTGTGCCCTTCGCTTCATTCTACCTACGATTTATCGTCAGGTTGAACGTGAGCCTGGAGCGAGTCAGTCTCATAGCGAAGGAGAGGAGAAAACAAAAAAAGCAAGAAGGGCAAAATAGGCAAAAACAGAAGGCTCCAGACCCTAATATCCGGCGTCTCTCCGGCGCGAAGTGCGGAAAAACATTTTCTTGAAATCTAAATTCATCCCTGTCGCCGTTTCCCGGCAATCACTTCATCGACGCATTCGACAGCCACGTTAAAGCGGTCTTGCAATGAACCGGAAAGAAGCCGAAACGGGCGCAGTTGCGAAGTCAGTTCGGCCACGAAAGTCTCATGCATCCATTCGCGTATAAGCTCGCCGTCACGCGTGCCGTCTTGCACGAAGGGGGTGTCGACATTAGTCAGCAGATAAAGGTCCGGGCGACGATGGCCGGCGACGATGGCTTCGACTTCAGGCGAACGTTCGCTCATGTATCGGCGATGCCAGACGCCGGTGGCGAAAGCGTCCGTGTCGCAGATCAAAACTTTATTCGCGAGGCGCGCCGCTTCATTCTCGCGTTCGCACTGGGTTTCGGCGATGAGTGTGAACTCTTCCGAGAGCCAGTTGCATTCGCCGTCCTCCGTAAGTTTGCGTTCGGAGTATTCGCGGCCGTATTCGGGAACCCAGACGGTCTGGTAACGCTCAGCCAGCATTTGCGCCAGAGTGGTCTTGCCCGTAGATTCCGCGCCGACAAGACAAATTCGTTTCGCATACCAGGCGCGGACCGGCGGATCGAGAAAACTCCAACAACCCAGCGGATTTGATCGAATAATGGTTCCCGAAATCGGAACGCATCGCCTGTCCTTGTCCACCAGCTCGTGTTCGCATCCGAGGAAATGCGCGAAGCGCTCGCCGTAATCCTCGGAAGTGAAGACCACATCGGGGACGAACCCCAGCCAGCGAACCGAATTTTCGGCCCACACACGCGAGTCCTGCTCGTCATAAACGTCGTCAATCAGCAGAATGTTTGCGTCGGGGTGAATCTCACGCAACCAGTCCGCGCGCAATCCGCCTCTGGGAGACTCGCCCGGTTTCTGACACACGATCACGCTCAGTTCATCCACACGCGACCGGGCAAAATCGATCAGATGTTTATGTCCGTGGTGTGGCGGGTAGAATTTGCCGACAATCAATCCGCGTCCGGGCATGGGGAATTTCCTAGTCTCAATTCAATTTGAGGCTGCAGCTTCTTTAGACAGATCGCCCGATGCTGCGGCCTGCGCTTTAAGCGACCGCCGCCAGCTTAAAAATCCGGCGACGCATAAACACAGGAAGACGAAATACAATATCGCCGTCAGTCGCAGGTCTCGCGAAATATAGAGCAAAATATAGATGACGTCGGCCACAATCCATAGCAGCCAGTTTTCGATAGCTTTACGATTTAGCAGGTATTGAGCCGCAAGGCTGAGTACGGTGGTAAACGCGTCCAGCGCCGGAGCGGCGCCTCCGGCAGCGCGCAAAACCAGGACCAGACCAACCGTGCCGATGACGACAAGGATTCCGATCGCGATAAGCAATCTTGGAGAGCCGTGAGTGATCCGCAGCGCCTTGCGATTCTGCCCGCCATACAGCCAGTAGTACCAGCCCTGAAAGCCGAGCGCAATGTATACGATCTGCAATCCGGCGTCGCCGTAGAGCCGCGAGTTCACGAACAGAACCAGGAAGAAGACGTTGTTAGCAATGCCCAGCGGAAAGTTCCAGACGCTCTGTTTGACAACCAGATAAACACAAGCCGCGCCAGTCACAAACCCCAGCGTTTCTGTCAGGCTGTACGGCGCCCACCGCCGCCAGGATGCGGCGATCATGGCCAACCCAATCGCAATGCCGATCCAGAGATCGTAACGTTTCATTCTCGCCTTCGGGCGCCCCTGGCGGCGCGGAATGCGCGACGCAAACTATTGAAGGCCCGCAAGCGCCGCGTAATCGAACAAGCTCTACGCGGCGTTCGTGGGCCTTCGTAATTCCAGGAGGCGCGACTTCGGAGCCGCGATTACTTCGCGCGTTCGATGTAGCGGCCTTCGGCCGTGTCGACGCGAATCTTCTCACCCGTCTTGATGAAGGCGGGGACCTGAATGATGATGCCGGTTTCGAGCTTCGCCGGCTTGCCGACGTTGCTGACCGTGGCGCCTTTGATCTCAGGCTCGGTCTCGACGACGGTCATGACGACGACCTGCGGGATATCGATGCCGATCGGCGCGCCTTCGTAAATATCCACATTGATCAATGTCTCCGGCAGCAAGTATCCCACCGCGTCGCCGAGGTCTTCCGCGCTCAATCCGATCTGCTCGTAAGTCTCTGTGTTCATGAAGTAATACATGTCGCCTTCGTTATACAGATAGCTCATCTCGTGCTGATCGAGGACGGCGCGTTCGACGTCGTCGGTCGAACGAAAGCGGTGTTCGGTCGTGGCGCCGGATTTCAAATTGCGCAATTTGGTCTGCACCATCGCGCGAAGGTTGCCCGGAGTGTGATGATGAAAGTCGACAACCTTGTGCGGCGCGCCGTTGTGAATTATCACCATGCCTTTGCGAATCTGCGTCGCTTGAATGCCCATAGTTGAAAAATCTCCTCAGAAATTCAGTTCGTAGTCCATACCTCAATGGGAAGCTTCAGAAGCAAATCCGCTCCGCGCCGCCAAACGCTTTCGCCTGAGGGCGGGACTACGAATTGCGCGATTTCATAACTCATGCGAGGTTGGAAAAAAACGAAAGCATAGCCAAGGGCTCGACGCTGGTCAAGCTGTTGCGCCCGAGCCTGCGCGAAGATCGCCAATGTCGAAAATTGTCTTGATAATCTATTGACCCTCTATACCTTGTGAGCTAGTATGCGAATCGATGCAGGACTTCTGCGAAGTTTGTGTGCGGTGGCAATTCAATTTGAGCCAATTCATTTGAATGGGAGACCGATGCATAAATTTGACGGCGTGCACACTCGCCATAGTCGCGAGTATCTAAGCCGCAAAGCTTAGGTCACCCACCTGTTAAGAACAGGTTCAAATGAAGCCCCAGCCACGGCCGAGCGGAAGTCCCTGCGGAATTGATTTCCTCACCTGACCGATTTCACACTAACCAGGCTCATTTCAGTCACCGACACCATCTAAGCCTGCGGCTGTAGATAGAGCTTGTCACCGTACCTAATGCGGTAGTTCAGTTTCCGAATTGTTCCGCGACTTCGAGGGCCGGACTTTTCGGCCCGGAGATACTGGCTGTGGACGGAGGGTCCTCGCGCATAGAGGTTGAAGTTGAAGTTGAATTATGAATCAGGGCCAGGTTTACGAAAGGTCAATAGACAATGATAAGGATTCTGATGACCGGTGATACAGTTGCTCGCAGCGGTCGTCGCGCGCTCGAAGAACGGCTCCATGATTTGCGCTCACAGCGCGAGATCGATTTCGTGGTCGCGAACGTCGAGAACGCCGCCGGCGGATTTTCTATCACGTCGCGAATCGCAGAAGACCTGCTCGCCGCCGGCGTAGACGTGATGACCTCCGGGAACCACATCTTTGACAAGAAGGAGGTGCTCGATTACATCGACAAGCAGCCGCGATTGCTGCGCCCGGCGAACTACGCGCCCGGCGTTCCAGGAAAAGGCCGGTGGGTGGGCAAGGTCCGTGGCGTTCCCGTCGCCGTAATCAACCTGCAGGGCCGGGTCTTCATGAGCCAGTGCGACGACCCGTTTCGGTGCGCCGACGCTCAACTCGCCGCGCTGGAGCCTTCTGTCAAGATCATCCTCGTCGACATGCACGCCGAAGCCACCTCGGAAAAGATAGCCATGGGGCGATACCTCGATGGCCGCGCGTCGGTCGTGGCCGGCACGCACACGCACGTGCAAACCGCTGACGAACAGTTTCTGCCCGAGGGCACGGCCTATATAACCGACCTGGGAATGGTCGGCCCGCACGACGGCGTGATCGGGATGCAGACCGAAATCGTCCTGCAGAGATTTTTGCGCGGCCTTTCAATGAAGTTCGAGCCTTGCGACGGCGGGATCAAGCTGAACGGGTTGATCGTTGATGTTGACGAAGAGAATGGAAGAGCGACGAGAGTTGAACGATTGAGCTTGCAACATAGTTGAATCCCTATTGACCGAAGAAAAACATAGATGGGCTTCGCCGCGTCGAATCCTAGTCAACAATGAGACCACCAGACATCGCTAACATAGCCATCATCGGCGGCGGAGTCATCGGGACGGCCATCGCCGCCGAAATCTCACGCAATTACGACGACGTGTTCCTGCTTGAAGCGGCGCCGCGTCTGGGCATGGGGACTTCGACGCGCAACAGCGGGGTCATCCACGCCGGGATCTACTACAAGCCCGGGTCGCTCAAGGCCTTCCATTGCGTGCGCGGCGCGGCGATGCTCTACGAATTCTGCGCCGCTCACGACGTCCCGCGCCAACGCACGGGCAAACTGATCGTCGCCGAAGGCGAAGATCAACTTCCCTTGCTCCAAAACCTGAAACGGCGCGGCGACGAGAACGGCGTCGAGGGGCTGGAGATCGTCGACGGCGAATTCATCCGCCGCCTCGAGCCGAACATCGTTTCGCCCATCGCGCTCAATTCTCCGAACACCGGCATCGTCGACGCCGAGGCGTTGATCAAAACCCTTGAGCGCATCGCCAAATCGAACGGCGCTCACATCCTGACAAACACCCGCGTGACCGGGGCCGGCGCCGGAGACGGTCCGGCGCTGATCCGCACGGAACGCGAAGAGTTCGGCGCCCGCGTCGTCATCAATTGCGCCGGCCTCTACGCCGATGAGGTCGCGCGGATGTTCGGCTACGACAAACACACGATCTATCCGTGCCGGGGCGAGTACGCCGAACTCCTGCCGAGCGCGCGCGGGCTGGTCAACGGCCTGGTCTATCCGCTGCCTCTGCCGACCGGACATGGGCTGGGAGTCCACTTCACGAAGACCACGGCAGGAGCCTTGCTGATCGGGCCGAACGCGCGGTACGTGAAAAATAAAGACGATTACGAGGGCGATCGCACTGACTTGCGCGTCTTTTACGAATCGGCGGCGCAGATGGCGCCGGCGCTCCGCTTCGAAGACATGAGGTCGAGTTACACAGGAATCCGTCCGCGCCTCACTCCCGAACACGAACATTCATTCGCCGACTTCGTGATCGAACACGACCCGAACCATCCATCGATCATCCATCTCATTGGAATGGAATCGCCGGGACTGACATCGTGCCTTTCCATCAGTCTGAGCGTGGCCGAAATGGCTCGAAAGATTCTGTAAAGATAAAGAGCCAATCTCTCATTTACCCTGTCGTCTGGATTGGGCTATACCCCTCCTCCAACGGGATGTAAGCCCCCTGGGAGCGCAGGCATCCTTGCCTGCTAGCCCTGGGAGCGCAGGCATCCTTGCCTGCTATGCTTGAGAAGCTGAAGCCTCGAAAAGAAATCAGCGCATTGTGCGATCAGACTGGGGTTTTAAATAGACGAATCGAAGATAAATTATCGAGTCG
>DATEMG010000064.1:0-3823 GCA_035275805.1 Blastocatellia bacterium | reverse complement strand
ACCGCCAGGTGATTGCCAAGCGAGAAAGTGAAGAGCGCCTTCGGCGGCGGGTCGTTGTCGTAGCTCGCGCGCTCGAGCAGATCGTCGTCGAAGTAGTCGAAGTCGAAGTTCGCGCTCTGCGTTGTCGTCTCGATGTACTTCCATAGCCCGGGCCGCTCCCTCGCCCGCTCGTCGATCCGGCTGACCAGGATCACCCAGGCCGTCTGCCCCTGGGACGAGTCGAACGCGCCCAAGGCGACCCTGATCCGGTTGCCGACCGTGTTGATCACCACCGGGACGCGGTCGGAAGGGTTTCCCTGACCTGAAAACCCCACTCGCTTGCGCGCGACGGCGACCCAGTAAGTGCCGGTCAGCAGACCCTTCGTCCCGCCTGTTGTCTCACTGACCGTCGGCGCCGAAGGCTTCGTGAATCCGACGTTCGTGACCGTAAATCCGCCGGCCGGCAGCGGGTAGGCGACCTTCAGAGTCTCCGACGCGGCGAGAGCCGCGGAGATCGCCGAGCCGTTGATAAACAAGCCGCCATCGCCGACGGCGAAGATCGCCTGCTCGCGAAACCTGACGGCGTTGCCGGCGAACAGGGTCGCGCGGTCGAGGTTGAGAGGCGAAAGCGCGGGGACCTTTTTGATGGCCTGCCCCGCGCCGGCCTCGCTTGAGTCGGGCGTCGGCGAGATCTGGAGCGACGTGTTGGAGGGGATCGCCTCGATGATGAACAGCTTGCGGCCGATCAGGACATGCTGGAACGCGCGGAAGTCCGCAAGCGCCGTCGCGCCGCCCGAGAGCGCGGCGATGTTGCTGCCGTTCGTCAGCGTTGCCGTGTAGCCGAGCGTGGTGATCGTCCGCGCGGGGTCTATCTGCTTCCAGCCGTTGAAGACGCGCCACATGTCAGGCTCGTGGATCGCGTTCTCGCCGGCGAAGATCGAGTCGATGATCCCGGCGCCGACTTTAGCTTGAGCCGAGATGTAGCCACGACTGCCAGTGTAGGTGATACCCATTACTTAACGGAAAAAACTATTGCTTGAAATCTATATAACCGTCGCCCATCGCCACGGCGCGCGAAATTGCCTGCGAGTCCACAACTCTGCTATAACGCCTCTGTCCGACAACAGCCGAACCTCGGCGGAGGCCAGCAATGGAAGATCAAAGGAAAGACTTCTTCATCAGCTACACCGCGAAAGACCGCGAATGGGCCGAATGGATCGCCTGGCAGTTGGAAGAGGATGGATATTCGGTCGTCGTCCAGGCTTGGGATTTCCGTCCCGGCGGCAACTTCATGGTTGACATGCAGAAGGCGACCGAAGCCGAGCGCACCATCGCCGTTTTGTCGCCCGATTATCTTCAGAAACCTTTCCCACAAGCCGAATTGGCCGCTGCTTTCGCCGAAGACCCGAATGGAGAGTCTAAAAAGCTACTGCCGGTGCGTGTAGTCGAATGCTCGCCGAAAGGTTTGCTCGCGCAGATAATCTGTATTGACCTGGTCAACAAGAACGAAACGGAAGCCAGGGACGAACTGCTTAAAGGCGTCAATAGTGGCCGCGTCAAACCCGCGATCGCGCCTCGCTTCCCGCACACGCCGTCAGCCCCTCGAGCCATCGCCTATCAGCCGCAATTCCCCGGCGCACGGAACATCAAGGCAACGAGCGAGCCGCCAGGCGTCTGGAACATCCCCTTCCGCCGCAATCCGCATTTCACCGGGCGCCACGATCTGTTATTCGAAATTAGGAAGGCTCTATTTGCCGGAGGAGTCGCCCCGATGGCTCAACCGCAAGCCATCATCGGATTGGGCGGCATTGGCAAGACCCAACTCGCGGTCGAATACGCCTATCGCCACGCGCGAGAGTACGACATCGTCTGGTGGGTGAGATCGGAAGAGCCTATCACGATGGGAACAGATTTCGCCGGCCTCGGCCCGGAGTTGCGTCCGCCGATCGAATTGGCCGCCGATTTAGACCGCAATGTCACGGCGGTCAAACGACGGCTCGAACAGACCTCTCGCTGGCTTGTCATCTTCGACAACGCGCCCGACGTCCGTTCGGTGGCTAAAATCATGCCCGGAAGTTCTACCGGCCACATCCTCATCACCTCGCGCGCTCATAACTGGCTCAGCATTGCCAGGACACTCTGGGTCGAAGCGCTCTATCCTGACGATGCGGTCAAATTCCTGCTCGAAAGGACTGGCCAATCGGATCGCAACGCCGCGGATTATCTGGCCTGCGTGTTGGGATACCTGCCGCTGGCGCTGGAACAGGCCGGAGCCTATATCGAGACCACCGGCAAACCGATCGCCGATTACTTGGACTTGTTTCGCGACAAACAGCTGGAGATGATTAAACGCGGACGGCCCGCGACCGATTACGAAGCGACCGTCGCTAACACGTGGAATATTTCGTTTCAATCGCTGCGCAACGAATCGCCCGCCGCGGCCGATCTGCTAAACCTCCTCGCCTTCTTCGCGCCCGAAGCGATTCGCCGGGAGTGGATCATCGCGGGCGCGGAGAGTCTGCCCGAAACGCTCGCGGCAGCAGTGACCGACGAATTGGCGTTCGATGAAATCACAGCCGCCTTTCGCCGTTACTCTCTGGTCGAAGTGGGCGCCGAGCGGAACAGCTTCACAGTCCACCGCCTGGTGCAAACCGTGTCACGCAGTCGAATGACGGACGATGAAAGCGCGAAATGGGCGGAAGCCGCGGCGCGATTGGTGAATGAAGCGTTTCCGGGCGGCGAATTTTACAAGCAACCAGATACCTGGCCGTTATGCGGCGAACTGCTGCTTCACGCCTTATCTGTCACGGAGCGGGCCGAAACCTTCAAAGTCGCGAACGAGCAGGCTGCCAGTTTGCTAGACCGCCTGGGAGTGTATTTACGAGTTCTCGCTCGATACACGGAAGCGAAAGGACTGCTTGAGCGCGCTCTGGCTATTGACGAGACTTCTTTCGGTCCGGATCACCCGGACGTGGCGACTCACGTCAGCAATCTCGCCCTCGTGCTTAAGGATATGGGCGATTTCGCTCAGGCTCGCGCTCTCTATGAGCGCGCTCTGGCTACTGACGAGGCCTCTTTCGGCCCCGATCACCCTTGCGTGGCGATAGACGTCAACAATCTCGCAAGCGTGCTCCTGGATTTGGGCGATCTCGCCCAGGCTCGCAAGCTCTTCGAGCGCGCTCTGGCTACTGACGAGGCCTCTTTCGGCCCCGATCACCCTCGCGTGGCGATAGACGTCAACAATCTCGCAAACGTGCTCCAGGGTTTGGGCGATCTCGCCCAGGCTCGCAAGCTCTTCGAGCGCGCTCTGGCTATTGACGAGACCTCTTTCGGCCCGGATCACCCTCGTGTGGCGACAGACGTCAACAATCTCGCCAGGGTGCTCCATGATTTGGGCGATCTCTCCCAGGCTCTCACTCTCTACGAGCGCGCTTTCCAGATTGACGAGGCTTCTTTCGGCCTCTATCACCCGAACGTAGCGATTCGCGTCAACAATCTCGCAGGCGTGCTCAAGGATTTGGGCGATCTCGCCCAGGCTCGCGCTCTCTTCGAGCGCGCTCTGGCCATTGACGAGGCTTCTTTCGGCCACAATCACCCGAACGTGGCGAGAGACGTCAACAATCTCGCAGGCGTGCTCAAGGATTTGGGCGATCTCGCCAGGGCTCGCAAGCTCTTAGAGCGCGCTCTGGCCATCGGTGAGGCTTCTTTCGGCACGGATCACCCGAACGTGGCGAGATACGTCAAAAATCTCGCCGGCGTGCTCCAGGATTTGGGCGATTTCGCTCAGGCTCGCGCTCTCTATGAGCGCGCGCTTGCGATCTTCCGCAAATTCCTGGGAAACGAC
>DATEMG010000063.1:0-4551 GCA_035275805.1 Blastocatellia bacterium | reverse complement strand
TAATGCCGATTACGTCGCTTCCCACAATGTCGCCGCTCGATACGTTGAACGGCGATGCGAGTCCGTAACTACTCGCCCGGAGTCCACCCCTTAGGGCAGGGCTAAGAAAGCCGCCTGCTTCCAGCTGGCGGAATAGTTACTGTCCTATCAGCGATTATTTCTAGCTTGCCTTTACTAACGTCAGTAATTTATTCGGGCATCCAGAAAATTCGTACGCTCTGGGACGGGTCAAGTGAGTGAGCTGTGTGTGGCGTTTCGGGCCGCGCCTGCCACAAAACCCTGTGAGGAATTTTGGGACATTGCCCACGCCCGAACCGGAGAAACCCCATACATTCAACGCCGTCATTTTCGGCGCGATAATTGCACTTGCATCCCGCAAGTATAGGAGAGCCGCAAGGCGAGTGGGATAACCGCTAGAATGAACACAACCACCCCACTCGCCTTGCTTATTTCGGCCCGAATCCCTCCCGGCTATTGCGCCACAATCGACCTATCCCTCCGCAGGTGAGATGACCTGCAGCCGGAGTTTTTCATTCGGCTGAGTATCAATAGGAAGATTTTTCACGCTCAAATACGGATCGCACTCACTCATCTCGCAGCGCCGCCATCGGGTCTTGCCCTGCCGCGCGGCGCGCCGGGATATAACTCGCTAAGGTTCCTACCGCGCCGAGCGCGGCAATCGCGACGGCGATAGTAACTGGGTCGCTCGGCTTCAACCCAAACAGCATCGAGGCCGCCGCCTTCGCGCCCAGGAGCGCTAGTAATAGGCCGACTCCCAAGCCGATCGCCAATAGTATCCCGGCGTCTCCCAAGATCAGCTTCACAATCTTCAAGCGGTCCGCGCCGAGCGCCATCCGGACGCCGATCTCATTCCTACGCTGGGCGACAGTGTAAGATAGCACCCCGTAGAGGCCCACAGTCGCCAACAGCACTGCCAGAAACCCGAAGAATCCGGAGAGCGTCGCCATAAGCCGCTCCTGCAGGAGACCGTCTCGGATCTGTGTTTTGAAGATCTGAAAATCCAGGTTGATCTCCGGGCTCGCTTCCAGAATCGTTTGCCTGACCGCCGCCGTCAGGCCGCTGGCCGGTAATCTTGAACTGAGCATAAACTGAGAGCCTTCGTAATGGTCTTTGGCCTGAGAGGCGGCGACAAACGCGGTCGGCTTAAAATCCTCACGCAGATTGTAGTACTTGGTGTCCCTGACCAGCCCGATGATTTCATAGATCAGCGCTGGGGCGCCCGGCGGCGTCTCAACTTGAAATCGTTTGCCGATCGGATCGTGGCCGTCAAGCAATTGACGGGCGAAGGTTTCGTTGACGATAGCGACCTTTGGCGCCGTAGGCGTATCATAGTCATTGAAATCCCGCCCTGCGACCATCGTGGCGCCGAGCGTCTTAAAAAAATCAGGCGTGACCTGGTTGAACATCGGGATGCCCTTTTTGATCGGGTCAGACCCCAAGATTTCGACGGAGTCATTCCATCCGCTGCCGCTCATCGGCACGATCAGAGTGTCCGCCGCCGAATCAACGCCCGGAATGGCGCGGACGCGATCAAGCAGGTCTCGTTTGTAAGCCAGACGTCGGTCCTTCGAGATTTTGAGTTTGGAAAAATCAAGATCCACGACCATGACCCCGTCCTGTTTAAAACCCGGATCGACGCCCATGACTTTTTGCAGGCTGCGCGTGAATAGGAGCGCGCCGACCAACAAGATCAGCGAGAGCGCTACCTGTGACACCACCAGCATTCTGCGTATACCGAATCGCTCGCGGCTGGCCGTGAGGCCGCGGCCGGCGGCTTTCAGGACCGCGCCCGGCGTGGTTCGAGTCGCGCGAAACGCGGGGGTTAAGCCAAACAGAATGCAAGTGAAGATCGCAAGCCCGGCCATGAAGGCCAGGAGCCGCCAGTCGGGGCTGAGATCGAGAAAGAGAGCGCGCCCCTGTTGACTGATGAACGATACGAGAAAACGGCTGAGTCCCTGAGCGATGAAAGCGCCGATGACGGCGCCGATGGCGGACAGCAGCAGACTCTCAGCCAGCAACTGTCGAATGAGTCTCCCGCGGGAAGCCCCCAGGGCCAGTCTGACCGCGATCTCGCGTTCCCGTATGCTGGCGCGCGCCAGCATCAAATTGGCCAAATTCGCACAGGCGATCAGCAGCACCAGACCGGCAATCCCCAACAGCAACCATAGCGAATATTCGTATTGCCTGCGCAGGTTCGAGAGCCCGGAACCGGCTGGGAACGCGCCCAGCTTAAATTTCAGGTAGTTATCTTTGCCGGGCGGGTTGTAGACGGGCGGTACCGTTTCTTGAAATAACGCCGGCGAGATCGCGTCCAATTGAGCGGTAGCCTGATCAATCGTCAATCCCGGTTTCAATCGTCCCATCACTGTCAGCCACCAACCATGGCGCATGTCAAGCCGGGAGTTCTCCCCCTTGACCATTTGCTCTGCGCAAATGGGAACGGCGATGTCGAAAGATCGCCCGACTTCGAGGCCGAAGAAACCGGGCGCCGTGACGCCGATAACCTCGAATGGCTGGCCGTCTAGTGTGAGCTTACCGCCGACCGCGCCCGGCGCGCCGCCGAATTCACGTTGCCAGAAAGAGTGGCTGATGACTACGCCGCCAGTCCCGCAACCCCGTTTGTCATCGGCGGAAGTAAAGATGCGTCCCAGAGCAGGCGTGACGCCGAGGACTTTGAAAAAATCGCCGCTCACCCACATCCCTCGGGCAGGGCGGACCTGCCCGCCCTGGGCGAGATTGAACGAGTCTTCACTCCACGCGAAGGCGCCCGAAAACGCCCCCTGATGATCGCGGATGTATTCCCATTGCGGATTGGTGATCGAGGGGTGCGAACTCGAAAAGCTGCCCGAGCGGCTATCGGTGTTGGCGATTTTCACTTCGGCGAGTTCATTCGGACGTGGCACCGGAAGCGACCGCAATCGGACGGCGTTGAGCAGTTGAAAGATCGCCGTATTAGCGCCTATGCCGAGCGCGAGCGAAATCACCGCCACGGAGGTGAAGCCGGGAGATTTTCTCAGGAGCCGAAGCCCGTAGCATAGGTCTTGCCATATAGAAGACATTGATCCATCCCCTTTCCTATTTTCCGCGTGAGATATCGAACATTCCAGTCCCGTCTCTCCCAGGCTTGAGGCGGAGCCTCTGATAGTCCGTCTCAAGCGCCGGTCAACGAAGTAGTGGGCGGAGATGACGATCGCATGATGGAAGAACCAGAGGCGGACCCGTAGAGAGTTCCACCCAGACAGCGCAGCCATCTCCTCTTCTAAATCCCCGATAACTGAATCTTTCACGTCATCAGGCAGGGTCAGTCGAAGCAAGAAGAGCGCAATATTGGGAGGCGACGGGGTCTTCTTCATACTTTTCGGACCACAGGCTCCAAGCCCTCCCACATCTTGCGCATGGCGGACCACGAATCTTTGAGCGCCGCCTCCCCCACGGGCTTAACTTGATAGTACCTTTTGGCCCGTCCGCCCCTTTCAACTGTCGAGCCGGCCAGGTATGACGTTAGGTAGCCTTTCTTCTCCAGACGGTCGAGGGTGATATAGACCGCCCCGCGTGACACTGACCTTCCAGTCCTACGCTCGATCTCCCTACGGATCGTGACAGCATACGCTTCATCGCCTATGCGCAGGGCCGCCAGCAACACCATCTGTTCGAACTCACCGAGTGAATCTTTCTCTATTCGTCTCATTATGCTTACATTGTAAGCATACGTCTCGCGTGAAATCAATGCATAGGGGTTTTTGAAGCCTCGTCCGGCCGGATTCGACCCCGGATTCGACCATGGATAGGGTCTCGCTGGTCGCACTCGCGCATTTTAGGGAAGTGGAGGCGCCGGAGAGCGGTATGGAAATTTGGGACATAACTACTGATGGATCGCCAAATTTCTGAATCGAGGCCATCAATCACACATAGCGTTGCTGTTGGCGCGCTCACGCCTGTCAACAGCCTTAAAGGTATGGAGATTGCGCAATCGCCAACTTTCCCTACAGTGAAGTGAAGTATACTTAACGCGGCCAGGACCGAGATAAACACGAGAAGAAATGGGGGGCGGTATGAGAGAGCGAGCTTTGATTGCCGAAGACAACGATGACATGCGCGATTTGCTTCAAGAGGTGCTTGAAGGGGCGGGTTACGAAACCCTCGTCGCGGCCAACGGACGTCAGGCGCTCGCGCACATCGAGAAAGAGAGTGAGGTAATTGACCTGGTGATCACTGACGTGCGGATGCCCGAAATGACCGGTCACGAGTTGTTGGCGAAAGCGCGCGAACTGCGATCGGAAGCGCCGGTCATCGTGATCACGGCCTTCGGCTCGGTTGAACAGGCGGTGGAGATGGTCAAAGCCGGCGCCTATCAATACCTGACCAAGCCTTTCGAGAACCGCGATCTTCTGCGCCTGGCCGAAGAGGCGCTGGAGCGGGGCGCGGCGCAGCGTGAACTGGCGCGGTTGCGTCGCGAACGACCGGCGACGCCACCACGCCTCATCGGCGCGTCGCGTCCGATGCGTGATTTGTTCGATCACATCGCGCTCG
>DATEMG010000062.1:0-7949 GCA_035275805.1 Blastocatellia bacterium | reverse complement strand
CTGCGCCGCGAGTTGCGCGAGATGGAGTCTCAGAGCCAGAAGTAGCTGTCTGCGGGCGAAGGGGTGAAAGGGTGAGCGGGTGAAGGGGTGAAATGATATCCTCTTCACCCTTTCACCATTTCACCCCCTCACCCGCTCACCCTTTCACCCCTTCACCCTTTCACTCTTCAACTATGACCGGGCCTGCATTCCCTCGACAGGTTTATCGACCACCCGCTGCGTGGCCTCGTTGAAATAGAGCGCGCGGCCTTCGCGGTATGACTGTACGGACATGCCGATGGTGGTCATTGCCTTGTAAGCCGTCAGCGCGTCGAGCACAGTCTTCTCACGCGTTTTCACGCAGCGCAGGAAGTTCTCCATATGATCTTCGCGCTTCTCGGTCGGAATCTCGACTACCTCCTTGCCCCACTTCTCGACGAAGGCTTTTTTGGCGATGTTTTCGGGCGTGACGGTGATGTGCTGGACTCTGCTTTCGAACTGCCCGCCGGGGACCATCACGATCGTCCCTTCGTGGCCGCGGATCAGTCCCGGGATGTGCTGGCTGTTGGCCATCGAAGAGCTTAGCACAAGCGAGTGGCCCTTCGGGAATTCGGCGATCAGGTGGAATGTGTCGGGGACTTCGCGGCCGTCCTTGTTGAAAACATAAATTCCGCCGGAGGCAATCACCTTCTGCGGGAACTGGGCCTCGCCCCAGCAGATGTTGAGCGGCGCGACCACGTGATAGAAGAGGTCGGTGGCGATGCCGCCCGAATAGTCCCAGTACTTGCGGAAGCAGAAGAAGCGGTCGGCGTTGAAATCCCGCTTCGGCGCGCTGCCCAGCCACATCTTCCAGTCGATGTAATCATCGCCTTTGCCTTCGGGCCCGGCGTTTGGGTCGATGTTCCAGTTCCATTCGCCTTTGACCGAGTTGCGATGATAGGACCCCTGGCTCATTAACAACTGGCCGATCATCCCGTCCTCGATGGCCTTGCGGGCCTTCCACCACTGGTCGCTGGAGGTCGTGTGCGAGCCGATCTGGACGATGCGGTTCGTGGCCTTGGCCGCTTCGTAAAACTTCTTGGCCTCCTCGACGGTCCGCGTCATGGGCTTTTCGCAATACACGTCCTTGCCGGCCTTCATCGCCTCAATGGCGATCGGCGCGTGCCAATGGTCTGGCGTCGCGATGATCACGACGTCGATGTCCTTGCGGGCGATCACCTCGCGATAATCGAGCGTGGCCAGTTCGGCCTGGCTGGACTCTTTGGCCTTGTTCAGCCGTTTACGGTAAACGTCGCAAACGGCGACCACCTGCGCGGGGCGCGAGTTTTTACCGACCTCCATCGCCCACCGCATCACACCGGTCCCGCGTCCGCCGAGGCCTATGCAGCCGATGTTAATGCGGTCGTTCGCGCCCAAAACCCGAGCGTGAACGTTGGTGTGGTAGATCGCCGTGGCGCCGGCGGCGGCCATGCCGGTCTTGACGAAGTCTCTGCGTGTGGTCTTCTCAGCCATATAAACCTCCTCGGGAAATCCCTGGGTATGCGTCGCTTCCGGCGCGCAGGCCCTGGAAAAAGACGGATTGATTCAAACCAAGCGCTTCCAAAGGCGCCTTGCATGTACTGCTCGTTCGTCGTCTGCAACTGCGCGCGTTAAGCCCCAAGCGCGCTGCGGGTCTCCTATGGGTTTGCCGTCCAGGCCTGCGCGCTGGAAGCGACGCGTACCCAGGAAAAATGTTTGTCATTATTCTTTGTTTGATTGTTGCGCTGCGGCGCGCGACGGCTGGATATTACATTCCTAATCGGATCAGATCAATGGTTTAACCAACTTCGTGGTAACTCTAGGAGAATAGTGGCGCGGACTCATGGTCTTTGAGAATAAAGTCCAACCATTGTAGAAGGCTCTCCTTAGCGGCCTTTGCGCCTTTGCGCCTTGGCGAGAACCGCCGCCTGAATGAGCAAGCCTGTTTCTCGCAAAGGCGCAAAGGCGCAAAGTGGTAGGACTTAATTCTCAAAGACCATGAGTCCGCGCCACGGTTAAGATCGATCCCTTTCATTTCTTAACCATGAATTTGGGCTTTTACATACTCAACAAGCTCACGCTGCCTGAAGTCGACGAAAGTCTCAGGTTGCGCGAGCCTCCGCCGATGCGGCCGGCGGCGCGGCGACCCGAACCCCGTTCCGGCTCCTCAATCGTTAATGGGAAGTCGGTCTTCAATCCGCCGCTCCTGGTGGACATTCTCACATCGGCGTCGAGGTTGGCGGGTATTTTGACCTGGACGTTGCCGCTGGTCGAAGCGAACTCCATGTCGCCGGCGCCGCTGAGTTGCGCGATCTCGACCTCGACGTTGCCGCTGGTCGATCTGCCGCTCACCGTGCCGTTGATCTCCCCGACATGGACGTTGCCGCTGGTGGAGGTGGCGTTGACCGCGCCAGAGACGCCTCTGACCGTGACATTGCCGCTGGTAGATCTGGCGCGCAGGTCGCCGCTTACGCCTGTCACTTCGACGTCGCCGCTCGTGCTCGAAATCGCGTCGAATTTGTAATTGGCGCGCGGGACTTTGACTTCGAACCGGATGCTGGCGTTGCAATCGCAGTTTTGGGGATAACGCGCCCGCACGTCCACATTATTGCCCGCGCTGTTGTCTTCGACCGAGACGAGGTCGCGGTCGCGCCCCTCTTTGAATCCGAGGACCAGAACCGTCTCGCCCTCGTAACCGGTCACTGTCACGTCGCCGGAGACGTTACGAACGCTGATCGAACCGCCCTGGGCGACTTCGTAGCTCTTGCGAAAATCCTGCGCCGCTGCGTTCAATGAAAACAGCAGACAGATCAGCGCGGAAAAGATTGTCAAACGAATTTGAAATTGTTTCATAGTGGCGCCTTCCTTTCGAGTTTTTCGGGATTCTCTTCGTAAATTGAGATCGAATACCTGTTTCGCTCACGTAAGTGACGAAGCGGGATGGAAGGTTTCAACCGCGGGCGATAAAAATTACTCGGCGCCCTTTCGATTTCTGATCGAAATGATCCGTTTGCGTCGCGGCTGCGGTAATATAAGCTACGCGCCGACGACGATCAGGCGTCTTCCCTGCCGTCCCCTTCCCGTTCCGAGTTTCGCCGGCGGGAAAATGCGGAGCGGGAGAATATCTCTCCAGAAATAATGATAATGACTGCGGAAGCTATCGAACATTACAATTCCCTGCTCGAAGGCCCACTCGCCGACGACGCGATCGAAAAACTCTGCGAGGGGACCGTAAGATACAACTTGCGCTACGGCGACCGCCCGGTCTGCTCGGTCCTGCGCCCGATGTTCGTCACCGAGCGACAATACGAACAGGTCAGGCGCGACGCGACGCTGGCGCTCTCGGCGATCGAGAGACTCTGTCGCGCCATGATGGCCGACGAAAAATTGCGCGCCGAGATGGGCCTGACGCCGGACGAAGAGCGATTGATCTCGATCGCCCCCGGCTTCGGCGCCCCGGACGCGAGCGGGCGTCTGGAAGCGTCCTTCGATCCGGCCGGAGAGTTCCACTTCGTCGAATACAACGCCGACCCTCCCTCCGGGCTGCTCTACGACGACGCGCTCAGCGAAATCTTCCTGGAGATGGACGTCATACGTGAGTTCGCCCGCGAGCGCCCGCTGCGGCGCCTCAAAATCAGGCCATGCGTCCTTGAAACGCTGCTCTGTTGTTACCGCGAATGGGGCGGGCGCGACCAGCCTCACATAGCGATAGTCGCCTGGAACAAGTCCCCGGTGTTAGCCGAATTCGAAATCTGCCGCGAATACTTCGAATCGCGCGGTTACCCCACGATCATCGCCGACCCGAATGAGCTCGAATACCGCGGCGGGTGGCTGCGCGTCAGGGATTTCCGGATCAATCTCGTTTACAAACGCGTCGCGGCGCGCGAATTGCTCTGCGGAGAGGGGCTGAGCCATCCGCTGATCCGCTCAGCGCGAGACCGCGCGGCCTGCGTGGTCAATTCGTTCCGCGCCCAGGCGCTCATGAAAAATTCGCTCTTCGCGCTGCTAGACGACCCGCAATGCGAGAGCCTCTTCACCGGCGACGAGGTGGAGGCCCTGCGCCGGCGTGTCCCCTGGACTCGCGTCCTGCGCGAAGGCTTCACGACCTACGGGGGCCGGCGCGTAGACTTGATCGATTTCATCGCCGGCCGGCGCGAGGACCTGATTCTGAAACCGAACGGCGATCACTGCGGACGCGGAGCGACGCTAGGCTGGCAATGCGACGACGACGAATGGGGCCGCGCCGTCAACGACAGGCTCGGCGCTTCATTCATCGTCCAGGAGCGCGTGGGAGCGCGGCAAGAATCCTTTCCGACACTGTCCGGCGGACAGATAACGTTTGAAGACCGCCACGTCGATTTCGCTCCTTACACCTGGCTCGGCGACAATGTCGAAGGCGCCGGGGTCAAGCTCTCGCCGATGTCGTTGAACGGGTCTGCCGGAGGCGGTTCAACCACGCCGATGTTGATTTTGGAGCATGGCTCAAATTCGGAAATGCTCTAGCGGAAATTGGTTCGCAACAATTGAGTGTCCCTCACGCGATCAGATCTCTCGGGCCGGGCGGCCAGCCTGACGCTCACCCATACTAACTCCCTACTGTTCAAAACCTCAGATAGAGCGGATTGCGATTGCGTGAACGAGTCCCTCGAAACCTGAGCGATGCCGATTTTGGAAGAAGATTTGACAATGTCGGCGGGCGAGTTAAGATAGCCGCTTCGTCAAACCGCAGAAAAATAGAGCAGGACAGACATAAAGTCCGTCCCATTCTGGTTATCAGTAAGGAGAGGTATGAGCATCATCGCACAGGTTCACGCTCGTGAAATTCTGGATTCACGGGGCAATCCGACAGTCGAGGCCGAGGTCGCGCTGGAGAGCAGCGCGATGGGGCGCGCCGCCGTTCCTTCGGGAGCTTCGACCGGCGAAAACGAAGCCGTCGAATTGCGCGACGGCGACAAGTTCCGCTACGTGGGCAAAGGCGTCCGGCTGGCCGTCGAGAACATCAACAAGACCATCGCCAACGCCATCGTCGGCAAGGACGCCTTCGACCAGGCCGAGATCGATCAAACGATGATCGATCTCGACGACACGCCGAACAAATCGAAGCTCGGCGCGAACGCGATCCTGGCCGTTTCGCTGGCGACCGCGCGGGCTGCGGCCGCGGAGCTGGAGATTCCACTCTACCGCCACATCGGCGGGACAAACGCGCGAACCCTACCCGTGCCGCTGATGAACATCATCAACGGCGGGGCGCACGCCGACAACAACGTCGACTTTCAGGAATTCATGATCGTCCCGGCCGGCGCGCCGAGTTTCTCCGAGGCCCTGCGCTGGGGCGCCGAGGTCTTCCATACGCTGAAAGGTGTGTTGAAGAAGCGCGGCTATTCGACCTCGGTCGGGGACGAGGGCGGATTCGCCCCAAGTCTGAAATCGAACGACGAGGCGATTGAGGCGATCCTGGAGGCGATCAACGCCGCCGGCTATACGCCGGGCGAACAGATCGCCATCGCCCTCGACCCGGCCAGCTCTGAGTTTTTCGAAGAAGGCCAATACGTCTTCAAAAAATCGGACGGGCGCAGACTCGACTCGGAAGACATGGTTCAGTTTTGGGTCGCCTGGGCGCGCCAGTACCCGATCATCTCTATCGAAGACGGGTTGGCCGAGAACGACTGGAACGGATGGGCAACGCTGACCGAAGAATTGGGCGACACAGTCCAGCTCGTGGGCGACGACCTGTTCGTGACCAACACGCAGTACCTGGAGCGCGGCATCGAGGAAATCGTGGCCAATTCGATCCTGATCAAGGTCAACCAGATCGGAACCTTGACCGAGACGCTCGACGCCATCGAACTGGCGAAGACCAACAATTACACCGCCGTCATCTCGCACCGATCTGGCGAAACCGAAGACTCTTTCATCGCCGACCTGGCAGTCGCGACCAACGCCGGCCAGATCAAAACCGGCTCAGCATCGCGCACCGACCGCATCGCGAAATACAACCAGTTGCTGCGGATCGAAGAGGAGTTGGGCGCGATGGCCCGTTACCACGGCTTCGCGTCGTTCTATCAACTCGAACTGGGCGAGTTGAATTTCCCGGTGAAGATGAGACCGGCAAGAAGATAAGCCCCGCCGGCAAGGAAAAGAATATCAGACACGAATGAACGCGAATCCTTACAGCCGTTCGTGAAAATTCGTATTCATTCGAGGCTTAAACCGGTTTTTCTCGAAACTCATATTTTATTTCCACGGAAGGAGCCTCTATGACCTGTCCGAAATGCGGATCCAATCTTCCGACTGACGCGCGGTTTTGCAGCGTCTGCGGATCAAACATCAGCGCGACAGCCCCGACTGCGAATGTAGGGTTTACCCCCCCGAGCGTCTCTGCGAGCGTGGGCGGCTCTGCGAATGTGGGCGGCTTACGAGTTGACAGCGACGGGCGCGGCAGCGGGCGCGGCTACAGCTATGAAGTCCTCTATCAGGGCGCGTTCGCGCTTGCCACCGTCAAATTGCAGGCCGAACAGTCGGTCAACGCCGAGGCCGGCGCGATGGTGGCGATGTCAGGCAACGTCGAATTGCAGTCGCAGATGAAAGGCGGGTTAATGGGCGCGCTGAAACGCGCGGTCGGTGGCGAGTCGGCATTCGTTTCCACCTTCACCGCGCGGGGGGCCGGGGGCGAAGTCAGCTTCGCGCCAGGCTCTCCTGGCGACATTGCGGCCATCGAGCTGAACGGCCAGGTCTTCTACGTCCAATCTAGTTCTTATCTGGCCGGCGACACAGGCCTGACGGTTGATACGCGCTGGGGCGGCGCACGGTCATTCTTCGGCGGTGAGGGGCTATTCGTTCTGCAGGTACAAGGGTCGGGCTTGTTGCTCGTTTCGTCGTTCGGTTCGATTCACCGCAAACGACTTAATCCGGGCGAACGATACGTCGTCGACACAGGCCATCTCGTGGCCTGGGAGGGCCACCTGCGATACGAATTGCGCAAGGCGTCGTCCTCCGGCTGGTTCCGCAGCATGTTGAGTGGCGAGGGCATCGTCGCTGAATTCTCGGGGCCTGGCGATATTCTGATCCAGACACGCAACCTCGCAGCCTTCGCCGGCATGCTCAAACCATTCTTCCCGACGCAGGGCAGCGGCGGCGGCGTCAATCTGGGAAGTATCTTGGGAGAGCGATAGAAGAGGTGAAGGGGTGAATGGGTGAATGATAAATCATTCTGCTCATTCACCCCTTCACCCATTCACCCCTTCACCCCTTCGCCCCTTCAAACGAATGACCTGTCATCCAGCATCGCCTCGGCAAGCAGGCCGAGGTATTCGTTGTGCATGAGGTCGATTGCCCCGAAAGACGCGATGTGCTGCGTGCGCATCTGCGCGTCGAGCAGGATATAGCCCCGTTCACGCAACCTTTCGACCAGAGCCACGAGCGCGATTTGTGAGACCGAAGGCGCACGACTGAACATGGACTCGCCGAAGAAGGCCGCTCTCAACGAGACTCCGTACAATCCGCCCATCAAACGCTCACCGTCCCAGACCTCGACTGAATGCGCAAATCCGCGACGGTGCAATTCCAAATAGATCGAAATAATCTCATCGCTCAACCAAACCTCATCGTTATCCACCTCGTCGTGGCGCGCGCAGCCCCGGATTACGGTGGCGAAATCGGTGTTGACCTTGAGCTGGTATTTTGATTTCTTGATCACCTTACGCAGTGAGCGACGGACGTGGAAGCGGTCGTCGAGCGGGATGACCGTGCGAGGCTCGGCCATAAACCAGTCGATGTGTCCGAACCGTCCCCTGGCCATCGGGAAATAGCCCTGCTGGTATCCGGCAATTACCATTTCCGGGGTAATTTTTCTACGTGAGGCCGACCTTCTGCTTCGCATATGATAAACATTATCACGCCGGTCGAGCGACAGGCAAAAGGCGCTGTACCGACTTACATCCCCCGTGCTATCT